>CAYXAF010000009.1:0-51847 GCA_964463035.1 uncultured Flavobacterium sp. | reverse complement strand
CAATTACATTTTCTGACGCAAAAAGAGTTTTTACAAAAGACCTTTTAATGCGTTTAGATTTATTAAGTATCTCTAAGACTATCACACAAAAAGAATGAGAATATCATAACTTTGGCTTATTTCAAATTTAGGTTGCCCCATTTTATAAATCCATTGGTCAAAAAAACATTCCATTTTTCTTTTAGAAATCTGTTCTACTGCATTTTGAAAATCTATGGTTGAAATTATTTTGTGTGCATTGTTTTTTGTAAAAATTGAATAGATTTTTTAAAAACCTCTTCTTCTATTTCCATTTCTAATAACCTTAAAATCAAAGTTCCTCTAGATCGCAAATAATTATCGACTGTCAGAAAAGCATTTAAATCAATTGTTTTTTACTTTTGAGACCTATTTGATTGGCAATTTGGCTTTTGTCAGGTCAGAATTGTTTAATAAATTCTTTGCCTTTTCAATTCTAATCAATGTTATAGGATGAAAATTTTCAAATAAATCAGTTTTTGAAATTTTATTTATTGAATTATTATCAAATGAGGACTTCTAAAAACTGTTTTTTATCGAAAATTGCAATTTTAAGAAGTAAAATTTAAAAAGAACTTTTTGTAATAAAAAAAGAATTGACCGAAGTTCTACTAATTTACAATCAAAACCTGCCCTATTTGAATGCCTGAATATTCGTCTAAATTGTTTAATTTTTTAAGGTTTTCAAGCGATATATTATACTTTTTTGAAAGCGAATATAGAGTATCACCCTTTTCAACGGTATGGGTTTTGTTTTTTAGAGGTGCAACATATTTTGAACCTGCCACTTCTTTGTCAAACGTATGCAATTCAAAGCGTTCAATAAGACTAATAATTTTGTTTGAATAATTTTTGTCGGTTGCATAGCCTGCTTCTTTTAATCCTTTTGCCCAAGCCACATAATCGGTTTTCGGAAGTTGAAAAAGTGCTTTATATCGAGGTCTGGAGGTTATAAAATACGAATGATCTTCAAACGATTGTGCAGGGTTGTCATATTTTCTAAAGCATTCTTGTAAGGTATCATCATCATGCAAAACTTTTTCACCTGTCCATTCTTTGTGGCATTTTATACCAAAATGATTATTAGCCTTTTTTGCTAAGACTGCCTGCCCAGCCCCAGATTCTAAAATTCCTTGTGCTAATGTAATACTAGCAGGAATTCCGTGTTTTTGCATATTGTTTTTTGCAGTTATACTAAACTTTTTAATATAATCTTTAATAACCTCTTCATAAACTTTTACATTAGAAGTAGCCTGCAAATCAATGGTTTTGTTAGGTGTTTTTTTGTTTGAGTTTTGTGTGGTTGTTTTTTGAGGTGTATCTCTTTTGGGGTTTGAAAATATTTTTTTTGAAGTTTTACATCCAATAAAACTTATTGAAAATAAAATAATAAATAATAATTTAGTTTTGTTTTTCACTAGCTTTGTCATATATCAAATTTATTTTGTATTTATGCTTTTGATTATTATTTATGCCTTTAATACCTTGTAAACCACCAGTATGAATGGCTAAAATTTTACTATTTTCAGGGAAAAAACCTTTGTTGATAAGGTTGATGATACCAAAAACCATTTTACCAGTATATATTGGATCAAGCGGAATGGCTGTTTTTAAATAAAAATCATTTAAAAAAAATATTAATTCATCGTTTACTTTTCCATAACCTTCAAAATTATAATCTCTTATTAACGAAAAATTATTTTTTAAAGTATATTTTTGAATTTCTTTTTCTAAAAAATTTTCTTTTAGAGCAGGAAATCCAAGTATTTTTTGAAGTTCATTACTGCTGTTTATAATACCTGCAATTGTTCCTCCTGTTCCTGCTGCACAGCAAATATAATTAAAATTTGTGTCATTTTGTGTTAAAATTTCTTCGCAACCTTTCACAGCAAGAGTATTAGTTCCGCCTTCTGGTAATATATAGTATTCAGAAAATTTTAAATGTAATTCATTTAAAAACTCTTTATTATAACGCTCTCTATATTGATTTCTACTTACAAATATTAATTCCATGCCCATTTTTTGTGCTTCAAGCAGGGTAGGGTTAAGGTCTTGTTTTTCAGCTAATTCATCACCTCTTATGATTCCGATTGTTTTAAAGTTATAAACAATTCCGGCACCTGCCGTTGCATGAATATGATTTGAAAAAGCTCCTCCAAAAGTTAGTAAACCTATTTTGCCTTGTTTTTTTGCTTCTTGTAGATTATAAAATAATTTTCTATATTTATTTCCTGAAATTATTGGGTGTAATAAATCTTCTCTTTTAATAAAAAGTTCAATTCCGTTTTTAAATTTTAAATCTATTTTTTGATTTTCGATTATCACAAATGCTATTTTTAAATTGATAGTTCCATTACAAAGTCGTCCATCACAAAACCATTACCTATGTTAATAACTTCTTGATAACTTATAGTAAACCCAAGTTTTTTATAAAAATATTTTGCTGAATTTTGCTTATTAACATTTAGTATTAAAGCTGTATTTTTATTTTGTAAAGTTATTTTAATAGAGTGGTTAATAAGTATTTTTCCAATACCTTTCCCTTGAAAGTTTGGTAAAATATATAGTTTATGAATTTTGGTTTTTGATGAGTTTTGATAGTTTTTTTCAAAAGCTATAAAACCTATTGAGGTATTGCTATATACACATATATAAAATTCAAAATTTTGATTTTCAATTTGTTGTATTAACACATTTGTGTTATACATAGTCTTAAGCATATAATCTATCTGCTGAGTTGATATAATGCTCTTATATGTTACAACCCAACTTTTATTAGCAATTTCTTGAATTTCAGGAATGTTTTTTACAGTAGCTTTTATTATTGAAATCATAGATAGTGTAAAAAAAATTAAAGATGATTTCTCTCTCTTGCTAACAATGTATTTTTTAAAAGCATAGCAATAGTCATAGGACCAACACCTCCTGGGACAGGCGTTATATAAGATGCTTTTTTTGAAACATTTTCAAAATCGACATCACCTACAATTTTGTAGCCTTTATCAGAAGTTTCATCAGGTACCCGAGTAATGCCAACATCAATAATCACTACATCATCTTTCACCATTTCGGCTTTTAAATAATTAGGTATTCCTATGGCTGTAATAATAATATCAGCTTGCGAGGTAATTTGATTTATGTTTTTAGTATGGCTATGCGTTAAGGTAACTGTTGAATTTCCTGGAAAATGATTTCTGCTCATTAAGATGCTCATTGGCTGCCCTACAATGTGGCTTCGTCCGATAACAACGGTATGTTTTCCGTTGGTTTCTACGTTATAACGTTCTAAAAGTTCTAAAATTCCGTAAGGAGTAGCAGGAATAAAGGCTGTCATATCCAAAGCCATTTTTCCAAAGTTTTCAGGGTGAAAACCATCCACATCTTTATTTGGATTGATACTGTTTATAATATGCTGTGTATCAATTTGTTTAGGCAAAGGTAATTGCACAATAAAACCATCAATATCAGGATTATTATTAAGTTCTTTTATTTTTTTTAGCAGTTCAATTTCAGAAGTTGTGCTGGGTAGTTTTATTAAAGTAGATTTAAAACCAACTAATTCACAAGCTTTTACTTTGTTGTTTACATACGTTTGACTGGCACCGTCATTGCCTATTAAAATTGCAGCTAGGTGTGGCACTTTTTCGCCTTTTTCTTTTATTTTTAGAACTTCAGTAGCAATTTCTTGTTTAATTTCTTTGGATGTTTTAACTCCGTCTAAAAGTATCATTTTTAATTTATTTTAAATTTTGCAAACTTCATCTATTATTTTTTGTTTACAAATTTCCCAGTCAAAGGTTTTATCAAACATTTGTGGAGTTATTTGAGTATCGGCATCGGCATCGGCAAAATATGTTAGGCTCTTTAGAACCATAAATTCTGAGCCATCAAAATATTTTTTATTATATAAATTAAGCATCTCCTCAAGTGAAAATTTTTGTAAAAGATAGTATAAATCTATGAAGTCTTTTTTGCTTCCTCTACCTGCAATCGCATTCAACTTCATTGCTGAAATATCTTTCATAGAGAGCATTCTAATGTTTTCAATACACAAATAATCCGTTAATAATGGATATTTATAATTTACAAAATCAACTTTATTTTGTGATTAATATATTTTTTGTGTTTTGTGTAACAATTAAATTGCCAAATTCAGAAAGTTTTTCAATAAATGTTTCTGTATTTATATCAACATTTCCAAACAGATCAATATCAATAGAATTTCTATGCCCTAATTGTAATGCTAATGAGGTTCCTCCAACTAATTGAAAATTTGAAAACATTTTTTCTTCCATCAGTTTTCTTAGGAGTTCCATAAGTTCGGGTACAACTGACTGTGTTTGTAACATCTAAATTCTGTTTTTTTTATTTTAAAATAATTTGATAAATAGGAAAGAGTTACAGCATCAAGGCTTCTTAAATTTAAAGATATTTGTTTTATAGTTTCTAATTTATAAACTTTTTTTAATAACTTCCAATCTTTTAAAAGTCCATATTCTAAAACTTTTTGAATAAGATGTGCTTTATGTTTTTCAAAATCAAATTCACTCAAATCAACATCCCAAAAGAGATGTTGTGAAAAGTCGTTTATGGTTATTTCTTCTGTTTTTTTCATGAGATTATATAAAAAATTGGTTTTGTAATAAAAATAAAAAAGAATTTTTAGAAGTGCCCTAAAAGCCATACCTATCTCATATTTCCTAACATTTTCATCATATTTTTTGCACCTCCACCTTGCATCATTTTCATCATTTTACTCATTTGTTCAAATTGTTTTATCAGTCGGTTTACTTCTTCTATGCTTGTGCCAGAGCCTTTTGCAATACGGCTTTTTCGTGATGGGTTTATGATTGATGGTTTTCTACGTTCTGTAATTGTCATCGAGTTTATAATGGCTTCTATTGGTTTTAAAGCATTGTCGTCAATATCTGCATCTTTTAAGGCTTTCCCAGCCCCAGGTATCATACCCATAAGGTCTTTCATGCTTCCCATTTTTTTAACTTGCTGAATTTGTGCTAAAAAATCATCAAAACCAAATTCATTTTTGGCAATTTTCTTTTGTAATTTTCGGGCTTCTTCTTCGTTATATTGTTCTTGGGCTCTTTCTACTAACGAAACTACGTCTCCCATGCCTAAAATTCTATCAGCCATCCTCTCAGGATAAAAAATGTCAATAGCATCCATTTTTTCGCCTGTTCCTATAAATTTTATAGGTTTATTTACTACTGATTTTATTGAAATTGCTGCTCCACCTCGTGTATCACCATCTAATTTTGTGAGGATAACTCCGTCAAAATTTAAACGATCATTAAAGGCTTTAGCTGTGTTTACGGCATCTTGCCCAGTCATTGCATCTACTACAAAAAGGGTTTCGTGTGGTTTTAATGCTTTATGAACGTTGGCAATTTCGGTCATCATTTCTTCATCAATGGCTAAACGACCAGCAGTATCTATAATCATTACATTAAAACCATTAGCTTTGGCATACTTTAATGCGTTTTCGGCTATAGAAATTGCATTTTTATTTTCAGGTTCCGAATAAACTTCTATACCAATTTGCTCACCAACCACATGCAACTGATTGATAGCAGCCGGACGATAAATATCACAGGCAACCAAAAGTGGTTTTTTATTTTTTTTGGTTTTTAAATAGTTTGCTAATTTTCCTGAAAAAGTTGTTTTACCAGAACCTTGTAAACCAGACATTAAAATAACCGTTGGATTACCCGAAAGGTTTATTCCTGTTGCTTCGCCTCCCATGAGTTCGGTAAGTTCATCTTTTACAATTTTTACTAAAAGTTGCCCGGGTTTTAGAGTGGTTAAAACGTTTTGTCCAATGGCTTTTTCTTTTACTTTGGTTGTGAAATCTTTAGCAATTTTAAAATTTACATCGGCATCTAAAAGGGCTTTTCTTACTTCTTTAAGTGTATCGGCAACGTTTACATCGGTTATTTTTCCGTGTCCTTTTAAAATGTGAAAGGCTTTATCTAATTTGTCAGTTAAATTATTAAACATAGTATTTTTTATTATTTGTATGGTTGCAAATATACTATTTTGAATTTATATTTTTAGTATTTGTTTACTGTTTATTGCATACCAAATAATTAAAGGGGGCTTCTAAACATTGGTTTTCTAATGAATATTTATAATTTTTAAGAAGTAGATGGAAAATTTAAAAAGATTTTTTTGTAATAAAAATGAATTTTTAGAAGCCTCCTTTAAAACTTATTAATTACTCATTGAAGGTTCTGGCAGTACTGGTTCTGTAACTGAATTTTCGGAGTTTGTAGTAGTGCTGCTTTTGGGCTTATAAAATTTTGGTTTTACAGGTAGAATAATTTCGGTTATCCATTGGGTTGGTTTTCGGGTGTCTAAAAAATTTTTTTTATAAATTTCTATAAAATTTCCTTTTTCATTGATGCGTAAACCATCTTTATCTAAGCGTGTAAAGGCTTTGTTCCAAGCCTTTCGTAGGTGTTTGGTATGTCCAGTGGCTGTAACTTTATATGCCATATATGGCTTTATCATTTCGATGGTATATAAACCAATCGTGTCTGATTTTAGATTGCTGATAGGCAAACACGCAGCATATTTTACAACGTTGTTGGCTTTGTCCCATGTATTAAATTTTATAAAAGCTTCGCCCGAAGTTTTTATTTTTCGTTCGTTTTTAAACGTATAAAGTTCTGTTAAAGTTGTTTTGATATGTTCTTGCACATTTTTCATACTGCATTCCCAGTCTTTTTTGTAGTAATAAAGCGTGTCGGTTTTGTAGAGTCCGTTTATTTTTATGTCAAAATTTTGCATTTCGGCTACTACATTTCTGTTTACGTCTTCCAAGCCTTTTTGAAGCATATTTTTCATCATATTATCTACTCCACCACTCAAAACAGCAAACATTTTCCACATAAAATCTAATTCGCCTTTTATTCCCCACGTTACGAGTGTTCCTTTTTTAGTAGGTTTAAAATGCCAGAACATTTGTGCATGTTTTTCTTTTTCAAATGTAATTTTTTGGATGATAGAATCGGTTAAAATTAAACGTTCGGTTTTTATTTTTCCTGAGGTTTTATCACCTTTCCATGTAAAAAAAGCATCTTTTCCAGAAGTTTTTTGAGAAAAATTAAAGACAATATTAGTGTCTTCTTCTTGCCAAACGCTCCAATCTTGCCAATTTTTATATTCATTTACATAAGCAAACAAATCGGGTGGAGTGGCATTTATTTCTAATGAGTTTTTAGTTATAAATTTACTAGGCTGTGTGGCAAGAAATACAGAAAAAGCAATGCTAGCTAATAAAAATAACAACACTATATATTTAAAAATTCGCATAAAAATTTTGTTAAGTGGTTGGTTGTCAAATTTAAACAAATTATTTGTAACTTTTACAAATTACTAATAAAAATGTTTAAAAAAAAGTAAAAAAATAGCAGAATGCTCAAAAAAAATATCAAAATAGAGTGTTTAGTCTGGAAAAATTTTGCTTGGATTAAGAATATTCATAGGGTCAAATGCTTTTTTGATGCTTTTCATAATATTTAATTCTACAGCCGAAAAAGCAATGGGCATATAGTTTTTTTGCACCCAACCAATACCATGTTCACCAGAAATGGTTCCGTTTAAAGCTACCGTTAAATTAAAAATTTCGGTAATGCCTTTCGGAACGTTTGTGTTCCAGTTGTTGTCCGATAAATTTCCTTTGATGATGTTTATATGTAAATTTCCATCGCCTGCATGCCCATAACAAACGGATTGAAAGCCGTATTTTTGTCCAATTTCTTTTACTCCTTTTAGTAATTTTGACAATTCAAATCGAGGCACAACGGTATCTTCTTCTTTATAAACCGAATTAAATTTTACGGCTTCTGCCACACTTCTTCGCAATTTCCAAAGTTTATTTTTTTGTTCTTCGGTATCTGCAAAAAGGGTTTCATCAATATTAAATTGCTCTAAAACAAGGGTAATTTTTTCAATTTCTTTTAGTAAAATTTCAGGGTAATTTCCATCCACTTCTATCAATAAATGTGCTTGAATTTCGGGTTTAATTTTTATATTTATATCATCTATAAAATTCAGTGTCCAATCAATAGCTTCTCGTTCCATAAATTCTAAAGCACTGGGCACAATACCTACTTTAAAGATTTCGGCAACCGCTTGGCAGGCTTCTTCCATCGTAAAAAACGGTACTAAAATTAAAATATTATGATTGTTTTTAGGCAATAGTTTTAATACAATTTTGGTTATAATTCCGAGCGTTCCTTCGCTCCCAACCATTAACTGGGTCAGGTTATAACCCGTAGAATTTTTTAACGTATTGGCGCCTGTCCAAATAATTTCGCCTGTGGGTAAAACCACTTCTAAATTAAGCACATAATCTTTGGTAACTCCATATTTTACGGCTCGTGCGCCCCCCGAATTTTCGGCTACGTTTCCTCCAATAGTGCAACTACCTCTGCTACTGGGATCTACAGGGTAAAACAAGTCTTTTTCTAAAACCTTTTCTTGTAAAACTTGAGTAATTACGGCAGGCTCAAGCGTTACTTGTAAATTATTAGTATCAATTTCAATAATTTTGTTTAAGCGTTCCAGCGAAAGCCCAATGCCACCATTTACAGCCAAAGCACCTCCACTCAAACCTGTTTGAGCACCTATGGGTACTACTGGAATTTGGTATTTATTTGCAATTTTTAAAACCTCAGAAATTTCAAAAGTATCTTTAGGTTTTACTACTATTTGAGGAGGAAAACTAAGGTCTTCGGTTTCGTCGTGTCCAAATTTTAGGCATGTTTCAGCATCGGTAAAAACGTATTTTTTTCCTACGATATTTTCTAATAGGTTACTTATATTTTGCATAAAACAAAAATATTAAAAAACCTCTAATTATTTTTAGAGGTTTGTAAAATAATTTTTTTGGGCTAAAAAATTAAAAACTGGCTAAAATAGCATCAATTTTAACTTTTTCTTCTTCTGCCAAAAGCGAATCGACTAAAATACGTCCGCTATGCTCATCGGTAATAATTTTTTTACGAGTAGCAATTTCTACCTGAACTTGTGGAGGAATGGTAAAATACGAACCAGAGGAAGCGCCTCTTTCAATAGAAACAACTGCCATGCCATTTCGAACATTTGAACGAATACGATGATAAGCTATCAAAAGTCTATCGTCTATTTTTGATGAAAATTCTTCAGCTTTTTTTACTAAATATTCTTCTTCTTTAGCCGTTTCTGCCATAATACCAGCTAATTCGGCTTTTTTGTGCATTAAATGATTTTTTTTGATTTCTAAAGCGTCCGCATTGGTAACCAAGGTTTGATTTTTTTGTTCAAAAGCTACTTTTAGTTCTTTTATATGCTTTTCGGCTAATTGAATTTCTAATTCTTGAAACTCAATTTCTTTGGTTATAGAATTATATTCTCGATTGTTACGAACATTTTTTTGTTGTTCGGTGTATTTTTTTATAGCAGCTTGATGCTCATCAATTGCGTTTTTTTTCTCTTTAATCTTATGTTCAATGGTTTCTAAATCTGATTGAAATTTTTCGATACGAGTGCTTAAACCAGCCACTTCATCTTCTAAATCTTGAACTTCAAAAGGCAGTTCGCCTCTTACATTACGAATTTCATCAATTCTTGAGTCAACTAATTGTAAATCATACAATGCTCGTAACTTTTCTTCTACACTTATTTCTTTAGTTTGTGTCATAATTTTTAAAAATACTTTATAGGGTTAGTATCTGTTTCAGATAAAACGATTGCAAAATTATGAATTTTTTTGCAAAGAAAATCATAAATATAATTTTTTGTGTATCTTTCGCTCTCAAAATGACCAATATCGGCTAAAAGAAGGCTATTTTCTGCCTGAAAGTAATCATGATATTTTAAATCGGATGTTATAAAAATGTCAGCACCTACTTTTTTAACATCGTTTATAGCAAAACTACCCGAACCTCCTAAAACAGCAACTTTTTCTATTGGTTTATTTAAGTATTTTGAATGTCTGATACCTCCACATTGCATTTTTTCTTTTACAAATGTTAAAAAATCGTGTTCAGAAACAGGCTTTTTTAATGTGCCTACCATTCCTAAACCTATATTTTGATGTATGTTTTCTAAGGTATAAATTTCATAAGCAACTTCTTCATAAATATGATTAGTAAAAAGTGCTTGTAATACTTGATCTTGCAAATGTTTTTCAAAAATAACTTCAATTTTAAATTCTTCGGTTTCTGTAAGTTCATTTTTTTGTCCAATAACTGGTTTACTGTGTTCGTTTCCTTTGTAACTACCCATGCCTTGCGACACAAAACTGCAATTGTAATAATTACCAATAGAACCAGCACCAGCTACAAATAGAGCATTTTTAAGCGTTTCTACATTACTTTTAGGGGTATAAGTAACTAATTTTTGTATAAATTTTTTTTTCGGAATTAAAACTTTGGTGTTTTCTAAACCTAAAACATCACAAATAATTTTATTTACTCCGTTTTGATGATTATCAAGGGCAGTATGAACGGCATAAATTGCTATATCATTTTTTATTGCTTTTATTACTGTACGTTCTACATAGTTTTTACCTATTATTTTTTTAATTCCCGATAATAAAATAGGATGAAAGCAGACAATTAAATTACATTTTTTATCTATAGCTTCATCAACCACATTTTCTAAAGCATCGTGGCACACCAAAACACCTGTAACTTCTTGTTTTTCATTACCCACTAAAAGCCCAACATTATCAAAATCTTCTGCATAGGCAAGTGGTGAAAGCTCTTCTAAAATAGAACATATTTCTTTTAAAAGCATTTTGAATGTTTTTTACGGTTAAAAAATAAGGGGACTTCTAAAAATTGGTTTTCTAATGAAAATTTGTAATTTTTAAGAAGTAGAAGGTAAAATTTAAAAATAACCGAAGGCGTAGCCGTAGCTACGATGAGGACGATTTTTAAATTTTAACGAACTAATTTTTAAAAAGAACTTTTTGTGTAATAAAAATGATTTTTTTAAAAGTTCCGAAAAAAAAGCACCTTTTATACCACAAAAAAAACAACGATTTATAAAAATCATGATTTTTACATATATAATAAGGTATAATTATCCTAACTTAGTTTCTAAATTTACTTTTAGAGTTTGTAAAAAATCTTCTGTTGTCATATAATCGGCTTCGGTTAAGCCTTCGGGTTTTACAAGCATGGCTAAGTCTTTAGTCATTTTTCCGCTTTCAACTGTTTCGATACAAACTTCTTCAAGTTTATTACAGAAATTAATTAACGCGTGATTGTTATCTAATTTACCTCTGTGTTCTAAACCTCTTGTCCAAGCAAAAATTGATGCTATTGGGTTGGTTGAAGTTTTTTTACCTTGTTGATGCTGACGATAATGACGTGTAACCGTTCCGTGGGCAGCTTCTGCTTCTATAGTTTTTCCGTCTGGTGTAACTAAAACGGATGTCATTAAGCCTAAAGAACCAAATCCTTGAGCTACGGTATCTGATTGAACGTCTCCATCATAATTTTTACAAGCCCACACAAAACCACCATTCCATTTTATAGCCGAAGCTACCATATCGTCAATTAAACGATGTTCATACGTCATTTCGTTTTTCTCAAAATCTGCTTTGTAATATTGCTGATATACTTCTTCAAAAATATCTTTAAAGCGACCATCATATGCTTTCAAAATAGTATTTTTGGTAGATAAATAAAGTGGCCATTTTTTTGTTAATGCCATTTGAAATGATGAATGGGCAAAACCATAAATACTTTCATCGGTGTTATACATACTCATAGCTACTCCATCTCCTTTAAAATCAAATACTTGCCACGTTTGGGTTTCACCTTGTTCGTTAGTAAAACTCATGGTTAGGGTTCCATTTCCTTTTATTACTGTATCAGTAGCTTTGTATTGATCGCCAAATGCATGCCTACCAATTACAATTGGTTGTGTCCAACCTTGCACGTATCGAGGTACATTTTTCATAATTATAGGTTCTCTAAAAACCGTTCCACCCACAATATTTCGGATGGTTCCGTTAGGAGATTTCCACATTTTAGAAAGGTTAAATTCTTTTACGCGTTCTTCATCGGGTGTTATGGTTGCACATTTGATACCAACGTTGTATTGTTTGATAGCCTCAGCAGCATCAATTGTTACTTTATCTTTGGTTGCTTCTCGGCTTTCCATTCCTAAATCGTAGTATTTAATATCTATCTCTACAAACGGAAGAATTAGTTGATCTTTTATAAATTTCCAAATAATTCGGGTCATTTCATCTCCGTCCATTTCTACCACAGGATTGGTAACTTTTATTTTTGTCATAACTTGTTAAATTTTTAGGTGTGCAAATATAAGTTTTTATAATAAATTTTAAAATTATTATTTATTAAAAAGCAGACAGACTATAGCCTATCCAAAATAAGCATTATTTTCGAAGGCTCTGGCAAGTGTTTCTGTATTTTTAAATAAAAGGCGTTTTTGAAAGGCTTCAATATGATTTTTATGATGAATATCGCTCCCTACAAAGTCAATCATCTCTTTTTCTAATAATATTTGTGCCATTTTTGCTACGGGTTCTCCATAATAACCAACCGTTGAAAGTAAATTTACCTGAAAATAACAACCTGCTTTTTTAAGTTTGTAATAATGTTCAAAACTGTTATGATAAAAAAGATAGCGTTCTGGATGTGCTAAAACAGGTACATAACCAGCCAATTGAAGTTCAAAAATAATATCAAAAAGTTGAATTGGTGGGTTGATATACGACATTTCAATCAACACAAAATTATTTTTAAGAGGTAAAATACTTTTATTTTTAATTTTTGATATAAATTCATCATCTATCAAATACTCAGAAGCACATTTTAGATATAAATCTTTAGTTTCCTTGGGTAATTTTTGTGTAACTTCGGTATGTTTTTGAGTGATACTTTCGGGTGTATTATTCCAAACATTAGCCATGGTATGTGGGGTGGTTATTACTTTGCAAAAACCTAAATTTTTCATTTCGGTTAATAAGTATTTAGAGTCTTCTATGGTTTTTGCCCCATCATCAATGCCAAATAGTACGTGCGAATGTATATCTACAAAATTTGTAGGAATTAAATCTTTTAAAAACGGTTTTTTAGAATTAAAGAATAACAAAATCTATAAATTTAGAGAAATGCAAAGATACGAAATAATTAAAAATTATGACAAAACATTTTTATATAGTTTCAAAAGTAGTATTTTTGCAAAAAATTAAAAAAATGACAACAAACAAAACTTTTACAATGATTAAACCCGATGCGGTTCAAAACGGACACATAGGGGGTATTTTAAACATGATTACTGAGGCTGGCTTTAGAATTGTGGCTATGAAACTTACACAATTAACCGTTGCCGATGCTCAAAAATTTTATGCCGTGCATAAAGAACGTTCTTTTTATGGAGAATTGGTTGAATTTATGTCCAGCGGACCAATTGTAGCGGCAATTTTAGAAAAAGAAAATGCTGTAAACGATTTTAGAACCTTAATTGGTGCTACCAACCCAGCCGATGCAGCCGAAGGAACTATCCGAAAAAAATATGCAAAATCAGTAGGTGAAAATGCCGTTCACGGTTCTGATAGTGATGAAAATGCAACTATTGAAGGGGCCTTCCATTTTTCAGGTCGTGAAATGTTTTAATCATATTATTTTTAGAAGTCCTTTATTAGAATTTATCAAAAACCTCGCTAAAAGTGAGGTTTTTGTTTTTTTTACAATACCTTTACATATTGGTATTATTTTTGATAAATCTATTGAAAAATTTAAAACAAAACCTATTATGAAAAAATTATTTTTAACCTTATTTTTAATGATAACTGTTATGACAACAGCACAAAACGACAAAATTGCTCCTCAAATTAGTGTTTCGGGTGAAGGAAAAATTAAAGTAACTCCTGATCAAGCAATTATTTCGGTAGGAGTTCAAAACACTGGCAAAGATGCAATAGAAGTAAAACGCCTCAACGACGAATCGGTAGATAAAGTGATAAAATTTTTAAAAAAAATGAACCTTTCGGCTACTGATTATCAAACACAACAAGTAAGCCTTTATCGAAATTATGATTATGAAAAAAAGAAACATAATTATATTGCCAATCAAACCATTACCATTCGTTTAAAAGACCTTAAAAAATACGACGAATTGATGATGGGCTTGTTAGATTCAGGCATCAATAATATTGGAGGTGTTGAGTTTAGAAGCTCAAAAATTGCAATTCAAGAAAGTGAAGCACGCACAAAAGCAATGGAAAATGCACTTCAAAAAGCCAATGATTATGTATCAATTTTAAATCAAAAAGTAGGTAAAGCCCTTACTATTTCTGACAATTCATATACCAATTATCCTGCCCCAATGTATGCCAACACACGAATGTTAAAAGAGACTGCTATGATGGATAATGTGATTCCGCAAGAAACCTTAGCTATTGGTGAAATAGAAATTGTAAGCACAGTTTCGGTTAGTTTTATGCTTTTGGATAAATAAAAAACACTCTAAAAATATTTTTCAAAAATCTCAAATGGAGTTATAAGCCAATTGTGTTTGCTTTATTTGAGATTTCTTTGGTTAAACCCCGATTACGCATTAGAATTCTATTACAAACTAAATCTAATTCCTAATCGGGGTAATAATGTGCCTTTTAAAAATTACAAATTTTCATTAGAAAATCAATTTTTAGAAGTCTCATTTAGTAATTTAAAATCTTTAATTTTTATCAAATGTAATGCTCCAGATGCCTCGCACTTCGTTTTCATTATAGCCTGTTGCTAAATCATTCGGATATAGTATTTTTATTTTTTTAAGCACTTCTGGTTTTATATTTTCGGGTTTTCCGTGGCATTGCAAACACATCGTATTGGTAGGAATTGGATAATAAAAATGTATTTTATTATCTTTCTCGTTTATGATGGGCTTCGGTTCTTGTTTGTTGGTTAATTGTTTTTTAAACGTTTCTATATAACCCAATTCTTCTGTGTTTGCTTTGTTTTTAGGATTTCTATTTTTATCCGACACACGTTTTATGGTTGCATTTTTCACATTCGACATACTATCTGTTAGCGAAAATGCTTTAATATTACAAAATTCTAAAGCTGCCAAAGTTCCTTTTTTCTGAATGCTCCCCATTAGGTTTTTACCCAAAATTTCTTTGGTTGAAAGTGCAATATCTTTACCAATTTCTGCATTGGTTTTAGTTTTTTCAGTTCGGATATCTTTTTTACCTGTTTGTATAAAAGGTTTGCCTAATTTTTCTGAAAAATGAGCTGCAAAAAATTCAGGTTCTTCAATTTGATAATCATACATATAAGCCGCTATTTTTTCAACACTTTTCTCGGGGAATTGTTGTTTAGGCATCACCCCAAATTTACGAACCGCACCAAACATTTTTGCTTTTTCTTCTGTTGGGTTTTCCACATAAGCCACTATTTCTTTAATAAAATTGTCTTTACTAATACCATCATTCATATTGATATAATGTGCTTTGATAGCAACCATCGGAGGGGCAACTCTGCCCTCATTTTCGGGCATTTTTGGGTTGTGACATAAGTAACAATGGGTTTCCATCAGTTGTTTACCTTCCAAAATTTCCTGTTCCGTTAAGGTAATTTTAGGTAATTCAGGGGTTTCTTTTTTAGAAGTACAGCTAAAAATTGAAAATAAAACAGTAGATAAAATAAGGATTCGCATAAATAGTAGGTTTAAAAATTAAACAAATGTAGTATTTTGAAAAAAATAAAATGTAACCATTGTTACAGCAAATTGATTTGTTAATAAAAAATTCAAATGCTTTCAAAACTTTTGAGGTTTTAAAAAAAAATAATTTATTCCCTATAAAAAACACGTTTTACTCGATGCGAAATTCCAGTAAGTATTTCATAACTAATGGTATTTAGTTTTTTAGCCATAATAGTAACTGGCAATTCAGCACCAAAAATAATAACAGAATCACCTTCTTTACAATTTATAGTTGTTATATCAACCATCAGCATATCCATACAAATACTCCCTACAATGGTTGCTTGTTGCTGATTAACAAGTACATAACCCACCCCATTGCCCCAAGCACGTCTAATTCCATCGGCATACCCAATAGGAATAGTGGCTATTTTAGTTTCATTTTTGGCAACAAAACGCCTGTTATAGCCTACACTTTCGTTTACTTTAATGGTTCTAATTTGTGATATAACGGATTTTAAAGTGCCGACATTCTCTAAATATTGTTGTTCACGTTCGTCGTTTGAAATTCCGTATAAACCAATGCCTAAACGAACCATATCAAATTGTGCATCAATAAAATTGGAGATGCCCGAAGTATTCAAAATATGTAGTAATGGTTTTATATTCAATTGATTAGAAATTTTAGTAGCAATGTTTTTAAATAGTTCAATTTGCTGATTTGTAAAGTCAAAATGAAGTTCGTCATCACTGGCTACCAAGTGCGACAAGATGCTTTTGATAGAAATATAAGGATTATTAGAAAGTTTTTCTATTAATTCGTCAATCCATTCGGGCATAAAGCCCAACCGATGCATTCCTGTGTCTATTTTTAAATGAATGGGGTAGTTTTTTATTTTTTTTTCTATTAAAATTTCTGTAAATGCCTCTAAACCTCTAAAACAATACATTTCGGGTTCTAAATTATGCATAATAATGCTTTGATAACTACTAATTTCTGGGTTAAGCACCATTATAGGCACTTGTATTCCATTGTTTTTTAAATAGATACCTTCATCTGCAAAAGCAACTCCAAGATAATCTATTTTTTGATATTCTAACAATTTTGCTAATTCAACCCCTCCGTTTCCGTAGCCAAAAGCTTTTACCATTGCCATCAATTGGGTGGTAGGTTTGAGTTTACTTCTAAAATAATTTAGGTTATGAATTATGGCATTTAGATTAATTTCAAAAATGGTTTCGTGTGTTTGCTCTTCTAAAACAGTTATAATTTTTTCAAAATTAAAAGCACGAGCACCTTTAACTAAAATAGTTTCATTACCAAAATTAAAAGTTGAAAATTGATCTAAAAAACTTTGTGTATCAATAAAATTAAAACAATTTTTGGTTAAATTTTTATATTTAGAAATGGTTTCACCGATAATAAAAACTCGTTGAATATTATGATTTCTGATATATTGAAATACTTTTTCATACAATTGATTTTCTGAAAAACCACTTTGAAAAATATCTGAAACAACAAGTGTTTTTTGAGTATGTTGTTTCTGAGTTTCTAAAAAATCTAAAGCAATTTTAAATGATTGAAAATCAGAGCTATAGCTATCATCTATTAAAAGGGTATTGTTTTTCCCTTTTTTAACTTTTAGTCGCATTTCAATCGGGTAAAGCAGTGGTAAACGTTTTTGTATAGTGACTTCATCGTAACCTAAATATAATAGAGTAGTAATACAGGTAGCACAATTTTCAAGCGAAGCCTCATCTGTAAAAGGAATAGTAACCTCAAAATTTTTATCCAAATAAATAATTGAAAAAGTGGTATATGTGCCGAAAAAGTGCCTATAAATATTCACATTTTCAGTAGATTCATTTGTGGTTTTATCAGAAATAAATTTCCAAGTATAAGTTTTAATGTCTTTATTTATAAGGCTTTCAATCGTTTTATCAGCTTTATAAATAAGTGTTTCAACTTCTTGAAATAAAAGTAGTTTTTCGGTAATTTTGGTCGAAAAAGTGTCAAACCCCTCGTTATGAGCCGAACCAATGTTCGTCAATATCCCAATGGTGGGTTGAATAACTTTTTGTAAGTTATTCATTTCATTAGGTTTAGATATTCCTGCTTCGAAAATTCCGAAGTTATGAAATTCGTTTATTGCAACTACCGAAAGTGGCACTCCTATTTGCGAATTATAACTTTTGGGGCTTTTGCAAATGTTATATTCTGGGCTTAAAAGGAAATTAAGCCATTCTTTTACAATGGTTTTGCCATTACTACCTGTAATGCCAATCACTGGAAATGTGAAAATTGAGCGATAATAACTTGCTATATCTTGTAGTGCTTTTATGGTATTTTTAACTACTAGGAAATTAGCTTTTTTTTGTAAATTTTCGGGAATATGTTCCACAACAAAATACAAAACTCCTTTATTTATAAGCTCTTTAATAAAATAATGACCATCAGTATGCGTGCCTTTGATAGCAAAAAATAATGTTCCAGCTCCGTTTTGCAACGATCGACTGTCTATAGAAATATGTTCTACATTAAAATCACTATTGGTGCCAAAAAAAGTTACTTCTGTGCAATGGATGCTTTGGTTTAGGTTAAAAGTCAAGGATTTATAAATTAAAGTTATCAAACAAAACTACAAAATTAAAATTTGAATTAAAAATAAAATTTGCACACCCCAGTCGAAAGCCTTATTTTTGGGGCATCAAAAAACACATAAACAAATTGATATGAAATTTTTTATTGACACTGCTAATTTAAAAGAAATTGCTGAAGCACAAGCCTTAGGTGTTTTAGACGGAGTAACTACCAACCCAAGTTTGATGGCAAAAGAAGGCATTATCGGGAAAAATAATATTTTAAAACACTATGTAGACATTTGTAACCTTGTAGAAGGTGATGTAAGTGCTGAGGTTATTGCTACCGATTTTGAAGGTATGGTTTCGGAAGGAGAAATATTAGCAGAACTACATCCGCAAATTGTAGTAAAACTTCCTATGACAAAAGAGGGTATAAAAGCGTGTAAATATTTTTCTGAACAAGGTGTTCGCACAAATCTAACCTTAGTTTTCTCAGCAGGACAGGCATTATTGGCAGCCAAAGCAGGTGCAACATATGTATCGCCTTTTGTTGGTAGGTTAGACGATATTTCTACCGATGGTTTAATTTTAATTCAAGAAATTAGAGAAATTTATGATAATTATGATTTTAAGACTCAAATTTTAGCAGCTTCGATTCGGCACACGATGCACATTGTAAATTGTGCAAAAATTGGAGCTGATGTAATGACAGGTCCTTTAAGTGCTATTTTAGGACTTTTAAAACATCCTTTAACAGACAATGGCTTGGCACAGTTTTTAGCCGATTATAAAAAAGGGAATAGTTAATACTGTGTTTTTAGTTGATGGTAAATGGTTGTTGTTTTAAAATTTACATTCAACCATTTACCAATAAAATTACACCAAATTTTCGTCTGTTTCTTTGTCTAAATAGGTTTGCACAATTTCGATAGCATTGGTTACTACATCGCTTAGAGCAGTAATAAACGTCCCTTCTTCAGCTGAATTGATTGCGTGTTTAATGGCTTCTGTTTCTTTAGAAATGATTTCAAACGATTTGTTTGGTTTAATTTCGAAAATTCCTTCTTTTATTAAATTTATAATTTCATATTCGGTTCGTCCTCGTAAGTATTTCTCTTGTCTGATGATGATATGATCAAACATACGGGCGGCAATTCGTGCACATTCTTTGATGTCTTCATCTCTTCGGTCGCCTATCCCTGCAATAATTCCTATTTTTTTAGTAGCTTCAATGTTGTTTAAAAATTCTTCAATTGCTAAATATCCAGCAGGATTGTGTGCAAAATCTATCAAAACTTTGAATTTTTTAAATTCAAAAATATTCATTCGTCCAGGAGTTTGTGCCACACTTGGAATAAATGTTTGTAAAGACAAACTAATATCGTCGGTTTTAAAACCATATAAATAACTGGCTAAAGTGGCTGCTAAAACATTAGCAATCATAAACTTAGCCTTTCCACCTACGGTTAAGGGTATATGCGTAGCTTTTTCTACTCGAATTTTCCAATCGCCTTTTTTGATGGTTACAAATCCGTTTTCATACACGGCTACGATTTTTCCTTCTTTTGCCAATTGTTTCATAAATGCATTGTCTTCGGTCATTGAAAAATAGGCAATATTACATGTGAGTTCTTTGGCAATTTTTTTACAATACTCATCTTCTGCATTTAAAATTGCCCATCCCTCTTTTTTAACACTTTTAGCAACCACGCCTTTCACACGTGTTAAATCGTCTAAAGTATCTATATCATTTAATCCTAGATGGTCTTCTTTTATATTCGTTATAATGGCAATATCACAACGGCTAAAGCCTAAACCAGCTCTCAAAATTCCACCACGGGCAGTTTCTAAAACAGCAAATTCTACCGTTGGATCTTTTAAAATATATTCAGCCGAAATAGGTCCTGTTGTATCACCTTTTTCAAGCATATGATTTTGCACATAAATACCATCGGAAGTAGTAAATCCTACTCTAAAACCATTGTTTTTAACAATATGAGCCAGTAATCGAGTAGTGGTTGTTTTTCCGTTGGTTCCTGTTACAGCAATTATCGGAATTCGAGAAGGTTTTCCAGGAGGATAGAGCATATCTATGACAGGAGCAGCCACATTTCTGGGCAATCCTTCCGAAGGGGCTAAGTGCATACGGAAGCCAGGGGCTGCATTCACTTCTAGAATAACACCTCCGTTTTCTCGAAGAGGTTGGGTTAAATTTTCTGCCATTATATCAATTCCACAAATATCTAAACCAATTACACGAGAAATTCGTTCTGCCAAAAAGATATTTTCAGGATGCATCATATCTGTTACATCCACCGAAGTTCCACCTGTGCTTAAGTTTGCCGTAGATTTTAGATATACAATTTCATCTTCTTTTGGGATGGTTTCTAAGGTGTAATTTTTCTTTTCTAATAGGTCTAATGTATCTCTATCTACCAAAATTTTGGTTAAAACATTTTCGTGCCCGTATCCTCGTCTGGGGTCAAGGTTGATAATATCTATTAACTGTTCGATGCTGTGCTTTCCGTTACCCACCACATGGGCAGGCACACGTTGGGCAGCTGCAACTATCTTATTATCAATAACTAAAACTCTAAAATCAAAACCCTTAATAAACTTTTCAACAATAACTCTTCGGCTGTATTTTTTAGCATGTTCTAATCCTGCTTTGGCATCTTCAAAATTAGTTACATTTATAGAAGCTCCTTTGCCATGATTGCCGTCTAAAGGTTTGATAACAATAGGGTAGCCAATTTTTGCAATTATATTTTCTAAATCTTTTTCATCTACACAAATAGACCCACTTGCAACAGGTATTGATGCCATTTCTAGCATCCGTTTGGTTTCTTCTTTATTACAGGCAATATCCACTGCAATATTGCTTGTTTTACAAGTTATGGTTGCCTGAAAACGCATCTGATTGATCCCGTATCCTAATTGTACCAGCGAATTAGTTCCTAATCGAATCCAAGGGATATCTCGTGCCACTGCTTCTTCAACAATACTACCTGTTGAGGGTCCTAAACGAACTCGTTCTCTTATTTCTCTCATTTTTTGTATATCAGCATCAATATCATAAGGTTCATCTACTATCAAGGCTTCGGCAATTTTCACGGCACTTTCGGCTGCAAAAATTCCTACATTTTCTTCTACATAACTAAAAACAACATTGTATATCCCCGGTGTTTTGGTTTCTCGAGTTCTTCCAAAACCTGTTTCCATACCTGCAAGTGTCTGAATTTCAAGTGCAATATGTTCTATTACATGCCCCATCCATGTACCACGTTCTACTCGGCTAAAAAAACCACCTCTGCAACCTTCTGAACAACGATGCTCAATCATGGTTGGAATTAACGCTTCTATTCGTTCTCGAAATCCTTCAATTTTGTTGGTTGGTTTTTCTTCTAAATTTTCTAAATCTAATCGCATTTGGATTAGCTTTTTTCTGTTGATACTCCAAATGTTGGGGCCTCTGAGTGCTTGAATTTTAAGAATTTGCATAGAATACTATTAGAAATTAGTATATAAGTATTTAAATTGTTAAAAATATAATTATTTTAGGCTAAAGTATTTTTTTTTTATAAATATATGAAAATTTAATATAGTATTTTTTAAATTTTAAGCATAAAATACATGTTTTTAGAAAAATAATTATATTTTAATTAATTTTATAATGGTTTTTCAGCATTTTTTCGTACCATAAATCGGGTAAAACTCGTTTTAAAACAATAGAAAATTTTTGCATAAAAGCACCTATTTTATAGTGAATTTTTGGATTTTTTGAGGTTATAATTTTTTCGATGGCACGTGCCATTTCAAGCGGATCAGAACCTAAATCAACATGTGAGTTGATGGTTTCTAATTGTTGTTTATATATCCTAAAATAAGGTGAATTTTTGTTTAAAGGTGCATGAAATCTACGAGAGGCAATATCGGTTGCAAAATCGCCTGGTGCAACATTTGAAATTTTAATATTAAACTCCATAACTTCCATTCGTAAGGCTTCGGTTATAAGTTCTAAAGCTCCTTTGGAGGCGGAATAAACACTCCTAAAAGGCAAACCCATATAGCCTGCAATAGAAGTAATATTGATGATTCGCCCTCCTCCATTCTGCCTCATATATGGTAAAATAGTTTTTATTACTTCGATGGGACCAAAAAAATTTGTTTCAAAATTATTTTTAATTTCTTGGGCTGATAATTCTTCTAAAGCCCCTGTAATTCCTACACCTGCATTGTTTATCAACACATCAATTTTGCCTTCTTTATCGATAACTTCTGCTATTGCTTTTTGAATACTATCCACGTTTCGAACGTCTAAAGAAAAAAGCGGAAATTTTGAGTTATATTTTTCAGGATTTCTGCTGGTGCCATAGATTGTATATCCTTTTTCTTGCAAATATAACCCCACTGCTTTGCCAATTCCTGAAGAAGCTCCTGTAATAAAAATAATTTTTGCCATGTGTTTTTAATATAAATGAATTATTAGAAGTCTCTATAATTTTATATGTAAACAAATCTACAAAAAAATGTATAAAAAAAGACGTTGTTTACAACGTCTTCTAAAAATTTTTAAAAAAATACGACCATTTTAACCTACATTTTTTTCATTTGTTGTTTTAGCATCGTGATTTGTTCTTTTAGCATATTGTGTTTGTCTAATTTTTTAGCTTCGTTTAGCAAAGTTGTTGCTTCAATTTTTCTACGCTTGGTCATGGCTATTCCTGCTAATTGTAGTTTTGCTAAGGCTTTATCTTGATCCATTGATAAGCCCAACTCTAAGGCTTTTTTAAAATATTTTTCAGAAAGATTTAAATTGGTTTGCGAAACCATCAAACCTTGTAAATAATTATAATAGCCTTGTTGTTTTTTTATTAAAGCAGTTTCTGGGTTTTTTATATAATTTAACCATTTTTTGGCTCCTTCAAAATCTTGTTTTCGTAGTTTAAAAAAGGCAAGTAAAATAAATTCGTTTCTAAAATAAAAAAACAAAATTATCAATGATAAAAGTAATACAAAAATACCATTCCCAATATTGCCTTCTATAAATTGCCAAACAGCTATTATGAATACTAAAATTGATATAAAAAGTTTAATAAATCGATGCATCATATTTATTTTTAGGGTTTAAAATTAAATGTTGCAAAAGTATGAAAAAAGTTCAAAAATATTGGGGTTATTATATTTAAAAATTTATGGGGACTTCTAAAAATTGGTTTTCAAATGAAAATTTATAATTTTTTAAGAAGCAGAAGGCAAAATTTAAAAAGAACTTTTTGTTATAAAAAAGAATTTTTAGAAGTCACTCTTGTTTATTTAATTAAATAAATCCCAAGAATTACCGCTAATAAGCCTACAAATACACTTAAAAAAGCGTATAAAAACAATAAAAAATATTGTTGATTTTGTAATAAATGATAATTTTCTATACTAAAAGTTGAAAAAGTTGTGAAACCTCCACAAAAACCAATTACTAGCATATATTGTAGTTCTGATTGATGAGTTGGAAATTTTTGCAACAAGCCAAACAAAATTCCAATCAATATACTCCCCAAAACATTGATTAAAAATGTAGCCACAGGAAACGAAAAAACGAAGCATTTACCAATATAAATACCGGATAAATAACGAATTACACTACCTAAAGCACCTCCGAAAGCTATATAAAAAAGTATTTTCATTTAATAGTTAGTTGTTGTGAAATTCTCCTTTTGGGAGTTAGGAGGCTTTCAGTTCGTTTATAAATGCAGTTAAATGTTCAATTTCTACGTGGCTCATCAGCACAATTTTATACCATTTATTGGTTTCGTTATGTTCTTGTGGCACTAAATCGTATTTTTCGGCAATATTTTTAGGGATATATTCTGCATGAATAGTAACAATATTCATATTGGGTTCTCTAAAGTATTTAATTCCTAAGGCATCTAATTCCTCACATAAATAGCGTGTTCGCATTTGTAAAACGCTTATTTTCTCGAACCAACCATAGGGTCCATATGTAAATAAAATCATCCAAACCGCAACAGCATTGGCACCTGAACGGCTTCCACAAAGAGTCAAATCCATTCCTTCTACATAGGATGCTTCTTTGGTTAAAACATTTTCAATCAATCCTTTACGACAAATAAATACACCTGTTCCGTAAGGAGCTTGTAACATTTTATGAGCATCCACTGTAAACGAACAAATATTCGGATTTTTAAACGTGATTTCAGATTTTTCGTTGCTAAACGGATAGACAAAACCTCCGTAAGCCCCATCAATATGTAATTTAAACGTTACTTGATGTTTATTGAAAATTTCTACATAATCATTAGGGTTATCAACCGAACCAAACATGGTGGTTCCCATATTTGCAACAGCAATAAAGTATTTTTTGCCTTCGGATTTTGCGGTTTCAATTTGTTTATCTAATAATTCAAGATTAATATTTCTTCTTTCAAAGTGAACAGGTATTTTTATCCAATCTAATAGCAAAACATTCGAACCTTTGGCAATAGAATAATGGGTATCTTCGGAAGATACAATAGTAATTTCGTGTGGTTTGGCATCAAAATTATGCATAAAATAATTACGAAACATCCAAATTGCCATAATATTTGCTTCGGTTCCACCTGGTGAAATATATCCATCAAATTCGTTAGGTTTTGCTTTAAAAATATCAACTGCTAAAACGTTAAGGACTTCTTGTTCTATTTCTTGCGAACCTTTAAATGCCAATTCTGAAGTGCCAAAGGTATGACAACCAATATTATTGGGGTTGGCAATAAAGGCTTGCAAGGTTGGAGCATCGCTCAAAAAAGTTTCGTTGTTATAAAAAACATTTCTATCTAACTTGGAAGCTGGATAGCCCAAGGAAGCATCTGTTGAAAAATTTACAATATCATTTAGGGCTTCTTGAATACGTTTTTTTCGTTGTTCGAAGGTTAATTTCTTCCAAAATACCATAATTCTAAAATTTCCGCAAATATACTGCTTTCAGGTTTTTGTTTTTTATGTTTTTTATCATCTAAATATTTAAAAATTGTATTTAAAAACCCTTCACTGCAATTTTACTAACAATGAAGGGCTATTTTTAATCGTTTTTTTATTAAAGGGGGATTCTAAAATTAAAACATTAAATTAAAACCAACTAAAAAGTTTCTGCCCAAAGTAGAATAGCCAATATTTTCGGTATATTTTTCGTTAAAAATATTGGTTACAGCTGCTTTAAGTATTAATTTATCATTTATAAATTGTGTAGAGTAAAAGAAATTTGTCAAAGAATAACTACTTAAATTTGCATTAGCTCTTGAATATGTTGTCATATCATAAAACGAATCAAAACGTTTGTCTACAAACATATATGATACTAAAAAATTAGATTTTTGATGGGTAAAATCTAACGAAATATTAGCTTTATGTTTCGGAATTAAGCGTTTCAAGGCTTGGACTGGTTCCGTAAATGTATAATTTCCATCTATTTTTAAGTTTGATACAATTTTATAGGACGTTGTTACTTCAATTCCTCTTACTTTATGCTCACCCACAATGTTTTCGTATACAAATAATGGGCTAAATCCAATAGCGTTTTTTTCGTCTCTATAATAGGCTACTGTGTTTATTTTCAATTGATTAGACATAAAACTTGTTTCAAAACCTGCTTCAATCGTTTGATTTTTTTCGGGGGTTAATTTTTCATTTCCATAGTTGGAATATAATTGAAATAAACTAGGCGAAACATAAGCTGAACTTATCGAACTTATTAATTTTAAAGGGATATTTTTAAATGTAAACGATTGATTAAGGTTATATACAAAATGATTTCCGTAGTTTGAATGATGATTTAATCGAGCTCCTACATTGATATTATAACCAAAAGCACTTTCAAATACAAAAGAAGTGTAAGGTTCTATTTGATTAAATTTTGCTTTTTCATTTTTTAATTCTATAAAAGAAGTCATCATCTCCATGTCTGAGAATTGGTGCTGAACGCCCGTTACATTATATAGTTCTTCTTTAATTTTATATTTATGAAAAACATCTGCCGAAAAATTCCGTGAAAAATAATCAGAATTTTCTGTGGTTGCTGTCCAGCTGTTTAGTTCCGTATAGTTTCGTTCTGTATTTGTATAAGCCGTTTTTAGTACTAATTCGCCTTTTGTATGTTTAAAATTTGATTGAAAGCCTAATCGATATTGTTTTGTTTTGGCAACATTTTCTACAATATCTTGATTAGAAAAATTATCAAACGGAGCATCGTAGTTGTTTTTAAAATAATCCCATTGGGCAAATGCTTTTACATCAAAATTTTTATTAGATTGATAACCAATAGTTTGCAAGATATTTACTTGGGTAATTGGGTCTGTTTCAAAATTTTTGCCTTCCGCTTCCGAAATACCATCTTTATGATTGTTACTAATAAAGGTTTGATACCTAAATTTTTTTAATGTGCCACTCAGTCCTATGTTTTGCTGAATATGATAAGGTTTATAAGACACTTTTTCGGCTGTGGTTTGTGTACCAAACGTGGTTGAAAATGTTCCTTCTACACTTTTTTTAGAGGCTTTTTTAAGTAGTATATTAATTACGGCTGTTGCCGCTCCCGAACCATACAATGTGCTGCTGGCACCTTTCATAATTTCGATGCTTTCTATTTGATTTACTGGCAATAAACGTAAATCAAATTCGGCATTTATCCCCGAAACATCTGTCATAGGGATACCATCTATGAGTATCAAGACTTGCCTATTTTTGCCCCCTCTAATAAAATAACTTACATTTTTACCCCCCGAAGAATTACTACCTACCATTTCGATTCCTACCACTTGGTTGAGTAGTTGTGCAACTGATTGTCCTGTTTTTTTTTCTAATTGTTCATTAGAAATAATCTCCGTAATTTTAATAGATTTTTCTTTGCTTTGTGCAAATTTTGTTTCGGTTACAACCGCTTCTTTTAGTTGAATGGTATCATTATTTTGGCACCATAACAGACTAAAATTCAGTATAAAAATACTGAATACATACATTTTTTTCATTGTTAAAAAATTAAATTTACTTAATTTTCAGGAAAAAGCATAGTTTACCCATACCCAAACTTTTATTCCCGAAAGTTTGATACTCAGTGTAACATTGGTAGGTCTCCTGGCTTGTAATACTTCTAAAAAACACCTTCCCATTTATAAAAAACAGTGGCAATGTAGAATTTTATTTAGAAATTGTTTATAAAAAATAAACCATTACATACAGTTGCGGGTACAGCTCAAGATTTTCAGAAATTTTAAATAACTTTTTACTTGATTCCCTTTTAATGCTTATCGTTTTACTGAAAAAGCAACCAAATTACAGGTGCAAATATAGTGTTTTTATTTCTTTTTACTCATTTTTTTTATCAACCATACAAAACCTACCACGAAATGGATAATAATGATAGCCGCAATAACATACATAAAGGTATTAGAATCTTTCATTCAAAAAATATTTTTTACGAAAATACGATTTTTAGAACTCTGAAAATGTTAGAAAAGTTGCAAAACAAAAATAACCCTTTGGAGCAATTATTTAAAGGAGGTTCTAAAAATTGTTTTTGTAATATAAAAATTAATTTTTAGAAGTCCCCTTTAGAAGTTCCCTTAATCAAAAACCTCTATTTTTTTGCCATCAAACGATGCAAAAACCATTGTTGGGTGCGAATCTTGATGATAGATATTCCCAAAGGCATCAATGCCAATAGCACCTGCAAAGCCATTATAAGGCTTCAATTCATCAAATGTTTTTTGAAAAGCTTTGTTGATGGGCATTCCATCGGTTATACGTGTTACAATTTTTGTAGCAACTGCACCACTTACAATATCTTCACCTACGCCTGTGCAACTAACACCACAAAAAGCATTTGCATAATTACCTGCCACGGTTGCCGAATCTGAAATCCGACCTGGTAATTCAAATCCCTTGCCACCTGTGGAGGTAGCGGTTGCCAAGTTTCCATTAGCATCGAGGGCTACACAACCTACGGTTCCTACGCCTGTTGCTTTTAATTTGGCTTCGTATTCAAGTCTTCGTTGAGGAATTTCGGTAGAAAATTTTTTAAAACCATTTGCATGTGCATACTTTGTTGCTAATTCGCCTCCCAAAATTCTATCATCTACTTGCATTAGTTGTTGAGCAACTAAAATAGGATTTTTAATATTTTCAATATTAATTACACCGCTCATTTTTTCTGTTGAACCATCCATCACAGCTGCACTCATTCGTATTTTTCCATCGCTTTGTATTTGCGAGCCTATGCCTGCATTAAAAAGTTCGTCATCTTCTAACAAGCTAACTGAATACGCAACGGTTTCATAAGCCGAATGATTTTTCAAATACTCAAATGATTGTTTTACAATACGTTGCATCGCTTTTTGTTTTGCAATTTTTATTTCGATTGAAGTAGAAGATTCTGAAAAAAAACCTCCGTGTATAATGATTTTCATAAAAATTTATTGAATTTGAGAAGAATGAATTTTCATTTTATTTATTTCTAAATCATAGGTGTCAAACTTACTTAAAACGTGTGTTATCAAATGATTGATGGAGATGGGTTGCCCTAATTCTACTTGGGTTAAATTGGTATCCTTAATTTCTTTTCCATCCACAATAATAACCAAACCAGAGCCAATAGCTTCCATTTGTGTATTGTTTTTGATAAGTAAACCTGTATCTTCGCCTAATCCTATTCCTAAAACTTTTGGATTACTTACCACCGATTGAAAAAGACGCCCTATCCTGCCTCGTTGAACAAAATGTGTATCAATAATTACATCATCAATTAAGCCCAAACCACTGGTAATTTTTACTTCTCCTTTGAGCAGTGCTTCTTGGCTACTTCCTTGATATATCATAGAATTAGAAGCAGCAGCAGCCCCTGCCGATGTTCCTACGTAAATAAAATCTTCGGTTTGGTATTTTTTTAACAATAAATCGTGAAAAGGGGTTCCGCCTAAAATAGAAGTCAACCTGAGTTGATCTCCACCTGTAAACATAACCACATCGGCAGCCTTAAGGCGGTCCACTGTTTCGATTGTCATAGCATCTTCTCTATTTTCAATTGAAAGAACGGCTACATTGTGTACATTCAGATATTCAAACGCTTTTACATATTCTGGCCCCACAATTTGTGGAATTTTTGAAGCCGTTGTTATAATTTCTATTCTTGAATTTTCTTTATTTTTTGATTCGTTTATAATCCGTTTTAAAATTCCTTTTTCAAAGAAATTTAGGTTGTTAGCCACGTTTTTATCAAAGTCAGTTTCGGTAAAACTACCTTTATCAATAGCGCCTCCAATAATAATTAACTTACCTTTTATATCCATTTATTTTTTTTTAGGGCTGTAAAAATAGTAAATTATGTTAATTTAATGTACCTTTTTTTGTAGAATTTACATTTTTATTGATTGTTCTATTTTGTTCATAGACTTTTGCATTAGTTTAGTTTTATTAAATACTCCAGATATAATTAAGACAATTTAGTAGACACTTTCAATAAAACAAAAGACTATCTATTTACAATCCTTGATAGTAATTCGGTTCAATACAAAGCAATTGCAAGAATAAAATTCAAAAAAATATAAACAACCACCAAAACTAAATAAGCCTTATGCAAAACTAAATAAGCCTTATGCATCAGTATAATAGGCATTTAACAAAATTAATAATCCGAATAAAAAACGAATTTTTAGACCCCAGCTTAAAAATTTACGTTTCTTTAACCGTAATAATATGCACCGGACAGGCTTTGGCAGCTTGGTCGCATGGTTCGGCAAGGGTATGGTCGGGCGATTTTAGGGTATGAAAACCTTTGTTGTTTTTAGATTTCAATAATACCGATTTTCCGTCTTTTTTAGACATTTGAAAGGTATGAGGTGCCATTTCTACACAATAGTTGCAGCCAATACATTTTTCTCGCTGAAGGGTAACTACCACCATTAGGCTTCTACAATTTTATATAATTTATCCGATAATCGAACCCTAAACGGAACTTTAAGTGTTAAACTATCGCCTTTGGTAGCTTGTTCCGAAGGGTTGTCGTTTACAAACATTTTATCTAACACAAATTCTTGAACTCCTGTGGATGGTCCCGTAATCATCACTTTATCGCCTATTTTAATATCGTAGGCTTCAATTTTAAACTCAGCTATGTTTGTTTTTGGAAAATAGTGCATGCCTTTGCCCACATATACCTTTTTTTGCGTAGCATTTGAGCCTGGATTGGCACTCCATTCACCTAATTTTTGACCTAAATAATACCCACTCCAAAAGCCTCGGTTATATACGGTGTTTAGTTGTTCCATCCAATCGTTTACTTTTTCGAGAGTATAATTGTTTTTTGCTATGCTATCAATGGCTTCGCGATAACATTTGGTAACAGTTGCCACATATTCGGGGGCTCTACCTCTGCCTTCTAATTTTAAAACTTTAACCCCAGCATTCACAATTTCATCTAAAAAATTAATAGTACATAAATCTTTAGGCGACATCATATATTCGTTGTCAATTTCTATTTCAAAACCTGATTCTTGGTCTATAACCGTATATTTTTTTCTACAATTTTGTTTACAAGCTCCTCTATTGGCAGACGAATTGTGCGAATGTAAACTTAAATAACATTTGCCCGAAACAGCCATGCATAAAGCTCCGTGACCAAAAATCTCAATTTCAATTAAATTTCCAGAAGGTCCTTTAATTTGTTCTTTTTCTACTTGCTCGGTTATTTTTTTCACTTGTCGTAAACTTAACTCTCGAGAAAGCACGATGGTATCGGCAAATAAGGCATAAAACTTTACCGTTTCAATATTAGTGATATTCACTTGTGTAGAAATATGCACTTCAATATTTAACTGACGAGCCATGGCAATAACGGCTTGGTCTGCAGCAATAACGGCTGTAATTCCTGCTTCTTTTGCTTTGGTTAATAGGGTTTTTACGATGGATAAATCGTGGTCGTATATAATGGTATTAAGGGTTAAATAAGTTCTGATATTTTTTGTAGCACATCGTTTGGCAATTTCAGGCAAGTCTTCTATGGTAAAATTTAGAGTTGCTCGGGCTCGCATATTGAGTTGTTCTACCCCAAAATAAACCGAATCGGCACCATTATCAATAGCTGCTTGTAACGACTCAAAATTACCAGCTGGTGCCATTAGTTCTATTTTCCCTGAATGTGTCATTTTTTTAATTTTAGGCTCTTAGCAATAGGCTTTAAGCAGTTTTTTAGTTTTTAATTTTGGTTAGCAAAGATAGTTATTTTTTAAAAAATTGCTATTTAAATTCACTGTTGTCCGATAAAAATTCTCACATTTTGTGAGGATTTTTATCGGACACTAATAATTTTTCTTGTAATAATACGTGAATTGTATATCTTTGTTCTTTGGTTAATTGACTTATATCTTTGTTAATTTTGGTCGAGGATCAAGTAAGAAAAAATTATCCATTTTAGCAAGAGGAAGGAGAATATTTTCTCTTTCCTTTTCTAAAAAAAAAATATTATTCACAATTGATACTCAAAGTTCACAAAAAATTGCGATTATTAGTTGAATCTAAGGTTTTTAAAATAAATAAGTTATGAAAATTTATACAAAAAGTGGTGATAGTGGAACAACTTCATTATTTGGAGGAGAACGTGTGTTAAAATATCATTTAAGGATTGAATCTTACGGCACTATAGATGAGTTAAATTCTTATATTGGTTTAATTTATGTGCAAGATATAAGTAATATACATAAAAATACTTTGATAGAAATACAAAAAATGTTATTTGTTATTGGAACTATTCTATCAACTCCTAAGCATAAAGAACAACTAAAAAATGGAAAAAATAGGCTCAAAATTTTTATATCAGAAGATAATATTGCTTTTTTGGAGAATATGATTGATGCGATAGAGCTTAGTCTACCCACTATAACACATTTTATTTTACCTGGTGGAAATTCTATTGTAGCACAATGTCATATTGCTCGATGTGTTTGTAGAAGAGCAGAGCGTTTATTAGTTCAATTAAGCCAAAATGAAGATATTGATGTTTTAATTCTTAAATATATAAATAGACTTTCTGATTTTTTATTTGTTTTAGCACGAAAAATTTCTGTTGAACAAAAAGCAGAAGAAATTCCATGGATTCCAAACCTTTAAGGTATTTTTTTATAACTCAGCCCCATTGTATTAAAAAACAGTAATACTAATTTACTTACTATTCACAGCGTTTGATATCTTGATGTTTTACTACTTATTTTACTAAATGTTGCAAAGGTTTTAGTTGTTCTAAATTCAAATCGGCTTTTTCCAGACTTCCTTACATTTTTCATTTTTTTCATCATACATACTTCATAAACATCTTAAAATCAATTATATGTAATTTATATTTTTATGATTTTGGATATTAATTTATGATTTTTATCTTTATTTTTATGTTTGTTAGAAATTTAAGACATAAAAATGAAAAAATATACGTTCAGGTTTTTAGTAAAACTTCAAGAAAATATAAAGTTTTGAAAAGTTTTAGTTCCTGCAAAACTCCGTCTGAGTTAGAACTATTACACACAAAAGCTCAACAATGGATTAATCAAACAAAGGGTAGTTTTGAATTTGATTTTGACAATGAGAAAACTTTGTTCGACAATTTACTTAATAACATTACAGCCTTAAAATTATCGGGTATTGATTTAGTTTTAGATAAAATTTTCAATAAAATTGGTTTTAATAAGATTGAAGATGATTTATTTAAAGATTTGGTTTTATATCGATTGGTTTATCCTAAAAACCTGAGTTCGATTATTAATATAGAGTTAATTGATTGGTTTTCAGTTTATCAAATTAAAAATTAGTTCGTTAAAATTTAAAAATCGTTCTCATCGTAGATACGGATATGCCTGCGGTTCTTTAAAGCAAAGGGAAAATACCCTGAGGCAGATTTAGAGAAACAAGAAAAAATCAAAGAAAATTTTTTAAAAAAACTACTTGAATCTCCCGCTGACACTATATTACTTTATGAAGACGAGTTTTCACTTTCTAATACAGCCACACTAATTTATGGTTGGAGTATCAAAGGGAAACAACCAATAATTGATTGTAAGCAAAGAGGAAGAAAAAGAAATACAACCTTTGGCAGTTACAATTATATGACAGGTCAAATAACAATAATCTTTAGTGCAAAAGGTAATGCAAAAACCTTCAAAAAACACTTAAAAAAGGCACTATACACATACAGAAATCATAACAAAATAATTATAAGAGACTTCTAAAAATTCATTTTAGAACAATACTTATTGATTTCTTATAATTTTTTTTATCTTTGTACGTTGCATTTTTAAAGTAGTTCGATTTTGGTTATAACTAATTCAAATTTAATGAATTACATTAAATTATACAGTTTTTTAAACAAAAAAATATCTGATTTTCAGCCAATTATAAACTCCGAAACTTTTGTTAATATTTATAATATCTTATAAGATAATGGAATTTAAAATTATTAAGTATGTTATTACTTTGCTAATATTTAGCAATTTATTTGCACAAAACGATTTATGTTCAAATGCAATTTCATTACTCCCAAATACTACTTGTGTTTATACAAATGGAAGTTTTAGTGGTTCAAGTATTTCAACCCCAGCTCCAAGTTGTGGTGCCAACTCTTCACAAGATGTTTGGTATAGTTTTGTTGCTACCGACCCTACTATGAGTGTTGGTATAAGCCCGTCAAACGGCAATGTTGGTTTTGAACTTTTAGAGGGTTCTTGCTCGGGCACATCTGTTGTCTGTGTTAATGCTTATGGGCTTAATACGAGCGAGTATTATATTGGTAATAATTTTGTTGTTGGTCAAACCTATTATGTGAGGATTTTGAATGTTTTATCTTCGTTGTCAACAGCTAATTTTGCGATTTGTGTTCAAAATCCAACTCTTTCATCAAAAAATTACAGTATTGAAGAAACAAAAATTTATCCTAATCCTGTGAATGATTATTTTGAAATAGAAACAAATTTAAAGATAGATAAAATTAGTTTGTATAATGCTGATGGTCAATTAATATTGATAGAAAAACAAAAAAATATTTCAATTCCTTTTTTGCAAAAAGGTGTTTATTTTGTGAAAATTGAAGATGAGAATGGGTAAAAAATGACAAAAAAAGTAGTAAAGAATTAATGGGACTTCTAAAAATTCATTTTTATTACAAAAAGTTTTTTTTATAAAAAAACAATTCGTAATATTGCAATATGGGAATTACAAAAACAGCTGGTTTTAGTGCCGAAACAAACCAAATGGCAAATGCGCTCAAAGCATTGGGGCACCCGGCACGCTTAGAGATTATAAGGTTTTTAATCAAAACACCTAATAGCATTTGTAATGATGTGGTTGAGGCAATTCCGCTTGCCCAATCAACCATTTCAAGGCACTTGTCAGAATTAAAAAATGTAGGTTTAATTACCGGGATGCACACAGGAACCAACATATATTATACCATCAATGATAAAATTTGGGAAGAAATAAACAACTATTTAGTAAACCTGTTTTCGGAGCATCAATTGGAGTCAGCGGCTAAAAAAGTGGTTAAAAAAGACCTTATAAAAACAAGCCTAGAAAGTTTGCACCCCGAGAAAAAAGCCGTTCGGCACATCATCAAAATTAGAAGCGATCTCAAAAAATATAACTACGAATTTAACCATAAGAAAAAACTCGAATGAAGCAATATGGCTACCCCAAAACCGAACGTTTAAAAAGCCGAAAAAACATTGAAATCTTGTTTGCCAAAGGAAAATCGGTAGGAGTGTATCCCCTTCGGATGGTTTTTGTGCCAAAAACAGAAGGCGGAACAAAAGTAGGGGTTTCGGTTTCAAAAAAATACTTTAAAAAAGCTGTGGATAGGAATTACTATAAACGTGTTTTACGAGAAACCTATCGACAAAATAAACAAATTTTGCATGCTCAACTCAATCAGCCTTTTGATGTGATGCTTTTCTATCAAACGAAAGACACTCTTTTATTTGAAGAAATTAACCAAAAAATGATTTTACTGTTTCAAAAATTTTCAAAAAACAGCTTATAAAACAATAGCCTTTACGAATAGGCTATTTTTTTGATTTTGTTAAAATGCGGTAATACATCCTTTTATTCTTTTACAGGAAAAACTAAACTTGCTACCACCGAAAGCACCAAAACACCCCCCACGATAAGCAACGAAACAGGCGAACTGATATGAAAAAAAGGAGCAATTATCATTTTTACCCCTATAAAAGCTAAAATTAAAGCCAAACCATATTTTAAGCGGCTAAACATATACATAAAATTAGCGAGTAAAAAATACAAGGCACGTAGTCCTAAAATTGCAAAAATATTTGAGGTATATAAAATAAAAGGATCGTTGGGGGCAATGGCAAAAATAGCAGGAATACTATCAACTGCAAAAATTAAATCGGTAAATTCAATTACGGCAACCACTACCAGTAAAGGCGTTGCCATTTTACTACCGTTTTCAACCGTGAAAAATTTACTTCCGTTGTAGTTGGGGCTCACTTTAAAAAATTTGTGTATCAATCGTGCTCCTGGGCTTTTTGAAAAATCTTTTTCACCATCGTCTTCATCTTCTGCAAACCACGATTTCACGCCTGCATAAATCAAAAATATCCCAAAAATAGTTAAAATAACGTTGATACTTACATCTTTACCAAAAAGCTCCGTTTCAGGTAGATACGTTCTGTTTATAATTTCAACCCCCGAAAATATAAAAATAGCTCTAAAAAACAAGGCTCCAATAATTCCCCAAAATAAAACTTTGTGATGTAGTTCTTTGGGCACATTAAAAAAGCCAAAAACCAAGATAAAAACAAATAAATTATCAACCGAAAGTGCTTTTTCTATCCAATAAGCTGATTGAAATTGTGTAAATTTTTCGAGCCCCATCGAATGATAGATAAAGGCACTAAAAAGCATGGCTAACGAAATCCAAACGGACGACCAAATAAGAGCTTCACGGTTAGAAATAACGTGTTCATTTTTATTAAACACACCTAAATCGACTAACAATAACACCAAAACAACAAGCCCAAAGCCAATTAAAATGGCTGGGTGATTGATTAAATTATCCATATGTTTCTTTTGTTTTTATATTCTAAATTTATTTGGGTGCAAATATAGCAATAATTTTTGTTAAATATTTAGAAGTCCCCATAATGCTTTGTCGGGGCACACTCAACTTTAAAATAGAAATTTGAAATTTTTCCACTACATGATGTTGGGTTAACGTTAGAGTTTTCAATATAAAAATTTGAACAACAATGATACTGGTCAAATTTATCTATTTTGTTTTTATTTTCAATAATTGAAATTGTTCTTTTCAGAATTTCTCAATTCTATTCTACAAACTGAAACATCAGGTTTTTCAATTATATAATTTGGATTTTTAGCTTTTGAATTGTTTCATATTTTAATCTTTCAGCTTTATCTGGTCCAGGAACTAATCCTAATTCTATTATTTTGTGTGCTGCTTTTTTTCGACGAATTATTACAGTTGCTAAAAGTAAAATAGGTATAATTAGAATTAAGGGAACTTCTAAAAATTCATTTTTATTACAAAAAGTTCTTTTTAAATTTTGCCTTCTACTTCTTAAAAATTACAAATTTTCATTTGAAACTCAATTTTTAGAAGTCCCTTTAAACAAATTTTTGAATTGCTATATTTTTTATAAATAATTGTAAAACAAATATTTATATTCAAAATATTCATATATTGCAATATACCTATATACTAAATATTTTTATAAAAAACAATATTTAAATTACTAAGTTATTAAAAAGTTATAAACAAAAACTAAAACGTTAAAGCTCCCAAAATTTCTTCGTGCATAAAGGGTCCACCAGGGTATCCTGCGGTATAATCGAGGTTTAGCCAAATTTGATTTCGCTCGTCAATATGATAGTATAACCGCTGGTTTTTAGTTTCATCTGAAAATAATTCTTTTTTGATTAAATATTGAATATTTTCAAAATCGGCTTTAGAACCGATAAGAATTTCTGGATACATATGTCCTGTTGTATGTATAATTCTTGGAGTTCCACCAATTGCCTTGATGCAAGCTGCCATCAAAATAGAATGATCATCACAATCGCCCGAAAAATGTTGCAAACTTTCGGAAGCCGAAGCTATATATTCATCAAATTTTGGGTCGCTTACATATTTCCAATGATTATTGATCACTTTAAAAACAGAAAAACATTGAATGATAACTCTATTTTTAGCATAATATTTTGATTTATGAAAATGTGTAGTAGCCGCTTTTACAGCAAAATTTCTGAGGTTTTTATTTTTAAAATCAACGGCTTTTAAAATTTTATTTTTGTTAGGAAAAGGTAATAATTTTGAAATAACAATGTCTTGTGGATATGGATTTTCTGCCATGGCATACACCATCGATTGGTATTTTTCATAGACATCTACAAAACCAAAATTACCGATAAAAGTTCCGTAAAATAATATAATTAAATAGTTTATAATCAATATATTAACTATTGTTTTAAGACGATAAATACTAAAAAATATAATTGAAAATATAAATAGAAAAAGAAAAATTCTATCTAAATGGAATGCCCAATAAAAATCAATAGTATTATGATGAAAAATTATAAAAACAGGAACAGTTATCAATAAACTTAATAAAAAAATAACCACATTATCCCAAGGTTTTGGCAAGGTAAGTGTATTTTTAAATTTTGATATTCGAGAATTTATACCTATTTTTGGAGTCATCTTGAAATAAAATACAAAGATAACCCAATAATTATAAATCGAATTAAATTAAAAACTAAATCTAACAACTAAATATTAATTTTGTTTCGCTATTTTATACATAAATTATTCTATACTTTTATAACACTTTGGGGAGTTATAACGGTTATTTTTGTTTTATTTACTATTTTACCGGGCGACCCCTCTCGGATGATGCTTGACCAAAATGCAAACGAAGAACAAATAGAGCTTGTCAAAAAAAAATATGGTTTTGATAAGCCTGTTTTTACACAATATTTATTGTATATAAACGATTTAGCTCCTTTTTCACTACATTCCAATCATGAGGATGCATATACTTTTTTAGCAGAAAATAAATACAATGCAAAAACTATTTTCAGCACTCAATCGTATAGTTTTGTGATAAAAAAGCCTTATTTACGAGAAAGTTTTCAAAAAAATGGTAAAAAAGTGTCCGAAATTATCAATAATACCTTTCCTAATACAGCAGTTTTAGCAATTTTTGCAATTATGATAGCTGTTGTTTTTGGAATTTTTTTAGGAATTATTTCGGTCTTTTATAAAGATAGTTTTTTGGACAAATTTATTGCTTTATTAAGCACAATCGGGATGAGTGTTCCGTCATTTTTTGCAGCAATTTTAGCCGCTTGGTTGTTTGGTTTTTTGTGGCACAAATATACCGGACTTTCGATGACGGGTAGTCTTTACGAAATGGACAATTACGGTGAAAAATTATATATTAACTGGAAAAATGCGATACTCCCTTCTATTGTTTTGGGTATAAGACCTTTAGGAGTAGTAACCCAGTTGATGCGAAATTCATTAGTAGAAGTTATGCAAACAGATTATATCCGAACGGCACGTGCTAAAGGGCTTTCGGAACTAAAAATTATTTGGAAACATGCACTTAAAAACTCTTTAAACCCAGTGGTAACTGCACTTTCTGGCTGGTTTGCCTCTATGTTAGCAGGAGCCGTTTTTATCGAACTTATTTTTGGATGGAATGGTTTAGGAAAAGAAATTGTGGATGCTCTAAACACTTTAGATTTACCAGTTATTATGGGTTCGGTGGTTTTTATTGCCTTTATATTCTTGATTATCAATATAATAGTTGATTTGATTTATGCATATCTCGACCCAAAAATTAGATTAGATTAGATTAAAAAAAAAATTTTTTATGCAAAAAGTATTTTTAAAGTATTTTAATCAATTATCCATAAAATCTACAGGTAACGATTCAGAATTGCATATTCTAACAACTGTTGAATATAAAAAAGTAAAATTTACTTTTTGGGCTTATTGTTTTTTAGCAGCATTTGTGGCTACATTGGGTATGGTTTTCTATTTTGAACCCGTTAATAGGTATCCAGAAATGTTTCCGTTTTGTAATTTAATTATTGATAATCAAACATATAAAATAGAGTGGGGGGTTCATATATGGGGCATTTTTTTAATTGTTTTTGAGCTGATACTTTTGGTTTTTATTAACCTAAAAGCAGTGCATTCTTTGGGGGTCGCCACAGGTTTTTTAACGTCAAAAATGCCTGAAAAAATTGATTTTTTAGTAAAATTAGGTTTAGAAAACAAAGATTTAGGCTTACAATCCTTTGGGATAGACCCCTATCAAGGCATCAACAAAAAAATACTTTTTTTATATGGATTAGTGCTTAAATTGAAAGGATTTTTAGCCAATAAATTGCTACAATTTGCCGTTAAACGGATGTTAGGAAGATATGCCATTCGATATCTGATGGATTATGTAGGAATGCCTATTTATATGTTTATCAATGCTTTAGGAACTTATAACATTTTAAAAAAAACGAAGGTTTGTGTTTTTGGAAAAACCCTCATACAAAAATTTACAACAGATATGCCTACCCTTTCATTAACCAATTTTGAAAAAGAATTGGTCTATGATAGCCTCCAACTAATAGCGATGAGTAAACGAGATTATCATCAAAATCATTTAGAATTAACACAGCAAATCTTTAAAAAATATCAAATTCAACCGAAAAATATACATTATTTTAATAAAAATTATTATTCAGAACTAACAAAACAACGAATTGAGATTCAGCAAATTTGTAAAAAAATTGTAGTTTTGGGCTTTATTTTAGACGGAAAATTATCTCGTAGAGAAAAAAAAAGAATTGAAATTTTGATAGGGCTAAAAGTTATCTATCAATCTGTCCAAGAAATAGAGCAATTAGTATTCAATTTTAACAAAGGAATATCTATTAAAATAGACTAAAATACTTTTTAAATATTTGATATTTAGCAATTTAATAATACTTTTAAAAAATGGTTTTGTAGATAAAGTTAATTATTTTAAATTTCAACACACTAATTTTTTAAAAGAATTTTTTGAATAAAACTGAATTTTAGAAGCCCCCTTAAATAAGCCCATATAAAAAAAATGAATATTTGTTTGATAGTAATTGGTAAAACAGATGATAAAAATTTTGTTCAACTTGTTGATACTTATAAAAATAGATTAAAGCATTATATAAAATTTGATATTGAACAAATTGATGATATTAAAAATTCAAAAAACTTATCGGAGCAACAACAAAAAGAAAAAGAAGGCGAACTAATTCTAACAAAATTAAGCACAACAGATTTTGTAATTTTGTTAGATGAAAACGGAAAAGACTATACCAGTATTGCTTTTGCAAATTTTTTACAACAAAAAATGAATGCAGGTATCAAGCGTTTAGTTTTTATAGTAGGAGGTCCGTATGGGTTTTCAGAAAAAATATATAACCGAGCCAATCAAAAAATTTCACTTTCAAAAATGACATTTTCGCATCAAATGGTTCGAATATTCTTTGTAGAACAACTATACAGAGGGTTTACTATTTTAAATAACGAACCTTATCATCATCAGTGAAATAGGTTTAACTGATTAAACATTACTTTTTATCTACTACAATCTTTTTTTCTTGATTGGCAAGTTGCCAGGCTAACCTAAAAAAATGTTGGGTTCGTCTGGCTAATATTGAATATAAAATTTTTCGAGGTTCGTCTCCCTCTTGATGGTAGTCTGCATGAACTCCATTAAAAAAGAAGATAGAAGGAATGCCTTTTTTTGCAAAATTATAATGATCTGAACGGTAATAATACTGGTTAGGATCATCTTCAGCATTATAAGTATAATCAAGTTTCAAGTTAGAAAATTTAGTATTAATTTCTTCGTTTATTTGATGTAATTCTGTGCTAAGTCTATCAGCCCCAATAACATAGATGTAATTTCCTTCGGTTTTATACACATCGTCTATCCTGCCCACCATATCAATATTTATATCAACAACCGTGTTTTCTAACGGAAAAACAGGATTTTCTGTATAATATCTTGAACCATGCAACCCATGTCTTCTCCAATCACGTGTAAAAACAAAACGGAACGTCTGGGGCTATGCCCTTCTTTTACGGCTTTGGCAAAGGCTTCAGCCATTTCGAGCAGGGCAACCGTTCCGCTTCCGTTGTCGTCTGCACCATTATAAACGTCTCCATTTTTCATACCCACATGGTCGTAATGTGCTGAAATTATAATTACTTCATCTTTTTTATCAGTGCCTTCAATATAGGCTAAAATATTATCAGCATCGTTTAATTTTGGGCTAAACCGAGATTTCATAAAAGCAGAAGGAACTTGCTGAAAATACGAATTCATCGTTTTTGGATGCCCAATTCCGATAGTTTTATAATAATTTACAATATAATCTCGTGCTTTTTGTTGCCCAAATTCGCCTGTATTTCGTCCTTGCATACTATCAGAAGCAATGATGTATAAATGTTTTTTTAAATCATTTTCATTGATAAATTTTACATAATTTGTAGTAATAGCAGCAGTATTTTTCGGATTTTGAGTTGTATTTTTAGACAATTTGCAACTTGTAAACAAAGTAATTCCGAGTATAAATAGTATTTTCTTCATAATTTTTAATACGATTTTAACAAAAATACACAGAAAATTGTTTAAAAATTTTATTTTTGAAAAATTTTTAACATCTAATGAAAAAAATAATCTATCAATTTATTTTTACCAAAATATTTGGTTGGAAAATAGACGGCACTTTCGATACTTCTATTAAAAAATGTGTGTTTATTGTTGTTTCACACACTTCTTGGACCGATTTTTTTATAGGTGTTGCAACCAGAGGGATATTAAATATAGAAATAAATTTTGTTGGCAAAAAAGAATTATTTGTTTTTCCGTTATCCTATTATTTTAAATGGATGGGGGGTGAACCACTCAATCGGCCTAAAAATGAAAACAAAGTAGATACCATCGCTAAAATATTTAATCAAAAAGAAATATTCAGGTTATCCCTTTCGCCTGAAGGAACACGAAAAAAAGTAACTCATTGGAAAACAGGTTATTACTATATTGCTCATAAAGCACAAGTGCCTATCATAGCCGTTGGTTTTGATTATACTACAAAAAATGTTAAAATATTTCAACCATTTTATACAACAGGTAATTATGAGGCTGATTATAAAAAACTACAAGCAAATTTTATAGGAATAATGGGTAAATTTTCAAAAAAAAGCTTTACTCCACAGAACGATATTCTTTAAACGTTCCGTTGGTATAGAAATAAACAATTTTCTCTACCATTTTTTTTGAACTTGTATAGCTTTGAGGATTTATAGGCTCATTATTGATGGTTTCAGGGTTGCTATGCGTTAAATTTTCAACAACCTCATTTTTAGCGTATATATTTTCTTGTGAAAACAAATCTAAATTATGCGAGTTTTGTGTAGCAGAAATAGGCTGGGGCATAGGCTTGCTTACTTCATTTACTTCTTGCTTCGGAAAAGTGCCTTTGCCATTTACCATCCAATACAAATCTACTTCTGGAAAAATTTCTATAATTTTTAAAATAAAATCTAAACTTGGCTTATTTCTGCCCGAAAGTAGGTGAGACAAATTAGAACGTTGTACACCAATTTTATCAGCAAAAGCCGAAGCGGAAAGCCCATAATAATTTAATATTTTTTCTAATCTTTTGATAAAATCATCTACGTTTAACATTGTAAATAATATATTAAATAACAATACAAATGTAAACAAAATATAATCAATATTGACGTTTACAAATGTAAAATGTATAAAAATCTAATAATTACATATAAACTAATAATAGATATAAAGTAATGTAACTCACTGGTATATAAGCATATAAATTAAAACTAATTAATTTGTAAATTTAATAAAAATATTGATTACGGGATTGGGTTTAGGATAATATGAGAGTTTACAAATGTATAAATAAATTACTTTTTTTATATTTACAAATGTAAACAAATTAGCGTTTACTTTTGTAACATTAAAATTTAAGCACATGGATTATAAAAAATGGATGTCTTATACAGAAACAAATTTATCGGGTCGTTACATTACTTTAAATCGTATACAACCACTTTTAGAAAATTTACCTACAACCTTTGAAATTTTTAATGTAGGATTTTCTGTTTTAAACAAACCTATAAAAGCATTAAAATTTGGAACTGGAAAAACCAAAGTATTTATGTGGTCTCAAATGCACGGAAACGAATCTACCACAACAAAATCTTTATTTGATTTTTTTTTATTTTTAGAAAACGAACCTGAAATTGCACAAAAACTTTATGGTTTTTTTACTTTTTTAATAATTCCAATAGCAAACCCTGATGGAGCAGAGGCGTATACTCGTGTAAACGCTAATCAAATTGATTTAAATAGAGATATGATAAATTTATCTCAACCCGAAAGCAATGCTTTATGGAAGGTTTTTAATGATTTTAAACCTCATTATGCTTTTAATTTACACGATCAACGAACTATTTTTGCAGCAGGAAACACAAATAAACCTGCAACAGTATCGTTTTTAGCACCTTCTTTTGATGAAAATAGAGCAATGAATGAAACACGGTTAAAAGCAATAAACGTAATTGTAGCTATAAATGAAGTTTTACAACAATTTATTCCTAATCAAATAGGTCGATTTGATGATGAGTATAATCCTAATTGTATTGGTGATTGTTTTCAAATGCACCAAGTTCCTACAATTTTAATAGAGGCTGGCCATTATCAAAATGATTATAATAGAGAAGAAACTCGAAAATATGTATTAATTGCAATAATTTCGGGCTTACAAGCAATTAGCGAAAACGTTTTAGTTCAAAATAAATTTAATGCTTATTTGAATATTCCTCAAAATAATTCTATTTTTTTTGATATAATTTATAAAAATTTGATAATTGATAGTAATAATTCAAAAAAGTTGTGTAGTTTTGCAATTCAATTTAAAGAAATTTTGTATAAAAACAATATTTTATTTGAAGGTTTTATACAAAAAATTGACGAATTGGAAAATAATTTTGGGCATCTTGAAATAAATTGTAATAAATTACTTTACACAGATTTTTTAAATAATATTCCTGAAGTAAATCAAAGGGCTATTTTTTATATTGGTAATATTTTTTACGAAAACAAATTAAAAATAACTAACTTTAATAAATTATGAGTATTACAAAATTCAAATTAGACGAAATCGATCATCAAATTTTAGATATGCTGATTGATAATACCCGTATGCCTTTTACGGATATTGCAAAAAAATTACTAATTTCTGCAGGAACTGTGCATGTTCGGGTTAAAAAATTAGAAGAAGCTGGTATTCTTCAAGGCTCTTCGCTTACCTTAGATTATGAAAAATTAGGTTATTCTTTTATTGCTTATGTTGGAGTATTTTTAAACAACACCTCACAAACAAAATTTGTATTAGAGCGAATAGCAGAAATTCCGTATGTAACTGTGGCACATATTGTTACAGGTAAATTTAATATATTTTGTAAAATTAGAGCTAAAGATACTAAACATGCAAAAGATGTAATTTTTATGCTTGATGATATTGACGGAGTTTACAGAACCGAAACCATGATTTCATTAGACGAAAGTATAAACGATAAAAAACGTTTAATGCACACAATATTTAAAGATTTGTAAAAAGAAAATATATAATTTACCCAAAAAACCTCCAAATTATTGAAGGCTTTTTTTATGTCTTTTTTGTTAATAACTTTTTGATAATTATTTTTTTGAATTTAATTTTATATTTCTTTTTTATTATGTAATATAGCAATATATAGATATAAGCATTTAATTTATTGTAAATAAGTAATTTATAATTTTAAATATTTATAAAACATATTTTTTTATTATCATTTTATTAATACTAAAATTAACAATTGAGCTGCAAATATTCTAAAAATTGTTACTAAAGGATATACGGTTATATACGATTGTGTGGGCACATCAGAGTCTAAATAATTTGTGCTAAATGCCAAAGCTGCAGGCTCGGTATATGAACCACTTATAACCCCAACTAATTTATAAAAATTAAGTTTTAAGAAAAAATGACCTATAATAATCATTAAAATCAAAGGGATAAAGGTTACAAAACTTCCGTAAAAAATCCATAACCAACCGTTATATTTAATAAAATTTTCATAAAATGCTTCGCCTGCATGAACTCCAACTGCTCAAAAAACAAACAAATTCCCATATCTTTCATAAAATAAACTGCACCATTGTTAATGTATGAATGTATGACACCTATGCCTCCATATCTACTAATAAATAGAGTTGCTAAAAACGGGTCTGCTGCGAAACCAAGTTTAATAGCGACCGGGATAGTAGGTATAAAAATAGGAATAGACCCCAAAACAATACCAACAATAAGCCCTCCGAATAAAGATAAAAATTGGGCTCTAATAAATGTTTTTCTGAATTTACAATGATATTTTCGGCTTCAACAATTGCATCTTTATTACCAACAATTTTTAGTTTATCACCATAATGAAGTTGTAAACTGGGTGGTGCTAAATAGTTCCATTACTGCCCTAAAAATTCGAGTTACTTTTAAATCAAATTTGTTATATAAATCCAATTCAGCTAAGGTTTTGTGAGTAGATGAGGGTTTGGTTACAAATAAGTTTTTAGTAACCACATGTCTTCATTTTCAATAAATAAATCAGTTGATTGTTTACCTATTTTTTCAATAAGTAAATCCACTTCAGTAGGGTTGCCTTACAGCATTAGCACATCTCATTTTTGTAATTTTCTTTCAATTGAAGGCAATAAACCACTTTTGAACCGCTATTTTTAAGTCGAGAGATAATTACTTGATTGATGTCTAATTCTTTCAAAATTTAGTAAATACTTTTACCTATAAAAAATTTCTTTAGTTACTTTACATTTTCGATAAACAATATCGTTTGAAACTTCTTTTTTTTGAAAATGAATAAGCCTTTTTTCTTTGTTTAAATTTATTTTTAAAACATATTTTGCAAGAATAATTGTAGGGGACTTCTAAAAATTAGTTTTCTAATGAAATTTAGTTGTTTTTAAGAAGTAGAAGGCAAAATTTAAAAAGAAATTTTTGTAATAAAAATGAATTTTTAGAAGTCCCCTGTAATAATAATCCTAAAACCCCATCGAATAAGTGATAGTATAGGCAACCGTTGGATCAATAATTATTCTATCAGGAAATTGAGATTGAATTTCTTGCAAAGTAGCTTTAGCAGCCCCTAAACCGGGTGTGTTGGTTACAGCATCAGACATAAGCCCAAAAGCATTTTCAGGCACTACATTGGCAAAATAAACAATTAAAAAGGTAATAAAACCACCTAAACCAAAATGCCCTAAAAATAAACCAACAAACATTACAGCCGAAACCCCTAAAGGCAACTTTGCCATTTTTTAATCTTCCAACAAAAAAAACTACACTAACAGCTATTAATAATACAATTAAAGATTGAGTAACATCGGGGGTTTCTGTTGGTAAAATAATTTGTAAAACCAGTCTAACATATGATATATATTTAAAAAAGAAATGTAAATAACTCTAATAATACGAAATCTAATATTTATCATTAAAAACCTTGTAAACCCTTATAAATTAAGAAAAAAGTTTTCGTAAATAATTATATAAATATGATAAAAATCAGTTTAGTGTTTTTATATAAGTTATACTTTTGAAGTGTAAAATTTACTATAAAAAGTTCAAAATTAAATTAAAATTTTAGAATGTAAAAAACCTACGAAAACGTTTTCGTAATTCGATAATTTGATTTATTTTTGTCCCTTTAAATTTTAAATTTTATGGAAAACGAAGCAAAATTCATTTTAACAAATAGACGTATGAAAAACATTAAAGTAATCCATGAATTACATAATTTGGGTATTACAGGATATCATGAAGTATCTTACAACCCTTCGTATGAAGAATTATACCAAGCTGAAGTTTCGCATCAACGAAAAGGTTATGAAAAAGGTGCTTTAACAGAAAGTGGTGCAGTAGCCGTAAAAACAGGTATTTTTACAGGTCGTTCGCCTAAAGATAAATATTTTGTTAAAGACGATATTACAAAAGATACCATTTATTGGGATGAAAAAAATAATTTCCCTACAACGCAAGTGGTTTGGAACGACTTAAAAGCCTTAATTTTAAAACAACTTTCATCTTCTAAAAAATTATATGTAGTAGATGCTTTTTGTGGAACAAACCCAGATACTCGATTAAAAGTGCGGTTTGTAATGGAAGTCGCTTGGCAAGCACACTTTGTAACCAATATGTTTATTCGTCCTTCTACATTTGAATTAGAAAACTTCGGAGAACCTGATTTTATTGTTATGAATGGCTCTAAAACGACTAATCCTGATTGGAAAAAACACGGTTTAAACTCAGAAAATTTTGTAGTTTTTAATTTAACCGAAAAAATTCAATTGATTGGAGGGACTTGGTATGGTGGAGAAATGAAAAAAGGATTATTCTCGTTGATGAATTATTATTTGCCATTAAAAGGAATGGCATCTATGCACTGTTCTGCAAATGTAGGTGAAGCAGGCGATGTAGCTATTTTCTTTGGACTTTCAGGAACTGGAAAAACAACCCTTTCTGCCGACCCAAAACGATACCTAATTGGTGATGATGAACACGGCTGGGATAATAATGGAGTCTTTAACTACGAAGGTGGTTGCTATGCAAAAGTGGTAGATTTAACCGAAGATAAAGAACCAGAAATTTATAGAGCTATTAAACGAGATGCTTTGTTAGAAAACGTTGCTGTAAACGAATATGGTGAAATTGATTATACAGATACTTCAATTACTGAAAATTCAAGAGTTTCGTATCCTATTTATCATATCAACAAAATAGTTTTACCTTCAAAAGCAGGGCATGCTAAAAAAATAATCTATCTATCTGCTGATGCTTTTGGAGTATTACCTCCGGTTTCAATACTTGATGAAAACCAAGCTCAATACCACTTTTTATGTGGATATACTTCAAAATTAGCTGGAACAGAACGAGGAATTACAGAACCACAACCATCTTTTTCTCCAGCATTTGGTGAGGCTTTTTTAACCTTGCACCCAACCATGTATTCTAAAACTTTAATTGGTAAAATGAAAGAACACGGAGCTAAAGCTTTCCTTGTAAACACTGGCTGGAACGGAACAGGAAAACGAATTTCTTTAAAAGATACACGTGCAATTATTGATGCTATTTTAGATGGTTCTATTGATAAAGTAGAAACAACACAAATTCCGTTCTTAAACCTTACTATTCCTAATAACTTACCAAATGTTTCTGATATTCTTGACCCAAGAACTTCGTATGCAAATACATCTGAATGGGAAACAAAAGCCAAAGACTTATCAGCTCGATACATTAAAAACTTTGAACAATATACAAATACCGAAGAAGGCAAACGATTAGCAGCAGCAGGACCAAGTATTTAATTTTTAATTATTTAACTTTTTAAAAATTCCTATTAGAAAACTAATAGGAATTTTTATTTGCTTCAATCTTAATAATCATTTTTTATGTAAGTTTGTAAAATTCAAATATAAACCATAAAAACTAAAATGACACTTAAACAAACTCATTTTCAATTCCTTGAAAATTTAAAAGAAAACAATAACCGAGAATGGTTTAACAACCATAAAGATGAATTTACAAAATTACAAACGCAAGTAAAACAGTTTTTTGTCGAAATTTATGATGAACTCGGCAAAACCGATAGTTTAGAGGCTATAAAACACTATCGAATTTATAGAGATGTTCGATTTTCGAACGATAAAACACCTTATAATCATCATTTGAGTGTTAGTTTTAGTCGAACAAAACCACATTTACGAGGTGGATATTATTTGCACATTTCACCTGATGAAATTTTTACAGGAGGAGGTTTCTGGGAGCCAAATCCTACAGATTTACAACGAATTAGAAAAGAATTTGTATTAGATGATACAGAAATTAGAAAAATTATAGCTGATAAAAATTTTATAAAACATTTTAAAACTTTACAAGGTGATGAAGTAAAAACAGCACCCAAAGGCTTTGATAAAAACCATTCAGCTATTGATATAATTAAGAAAAAACAATTTTTAGTTTCAGAAAAATTCACATTAAAACAAGCTCTTTCTACAGAATTTAAAAATAGTATTATTGAAAGTTTTAAAGCCATGCGACCCTTTTTTGATTATATGAGCGATGTTTTAAGCACTGATACAAACGGAAACCCAATTTATTAGAAGTTCCCAAAATTTTAAAATAATGAAAACATTAAATCCATATACTAATCAAGTTGTATTTGAATACAAATATTTTGATAATAAAACTATTAATAATCAATTAGAAAATTCAGAAAAAGCATTTCAGTATTGGAAATTTTTATCATTAGATACACGAATTGAATATATTAAAAAACTTATTATTATTTGTAAATCAGAAAAAGAAAAATTAGCCCTTTCGTGTGTTTCAGAAATGGGTAAACCCATCACACAAGCACGAGCCGAGATAGATAAATGTATTTGGTTATGTGAGTATTATATTGGAAATTCTAAACAAATACTTCAACAAAAAAATATTGAAACCGATGCTCTTGAAAGCTATGTTTCGTATGAACCACTTGGAGTAATTTTAGGAATAATGCCTTGGAATTTTCCCTATTGGCAAGTGTTTCGGTTTGCAATTCCAACAATTATGGCAGGGAATGTTGTAGTTGTTAAACATGCTTCAAATGTAATGCAAAGTGCTATTTTTATAGAATATTTATTTAGAAAAGCTGGATTTCCTACATATATATATTCAAATGCTGTTGTAAATGCTTCACAAGTAGAAAAATATATCAAAAATCCAATAATAAAAGCCGTTTCATTAACGGGTAGTGAAAAAGCAGGTACTAAAGTAGCGCAATTAGCAAGCAAATATTTAAAAAAGTGTGTGCTTGAACTCGGAGGAAACAATGCTTTTATTATTTGTAAAGATGCAGATTTAAACAAAGTAATACCCATAGCTATCAATGCTCGATTACAAAATGCAGGGCAAAGTTGCATTGCCGCAAAACGCTTTTTGGTTCATAAAAATGTTGAAAATGAGTTTGTTAACAAATTAATTTCAAGTATTAAATTACTTATATTTGATAATCCAGTGCTTGAGGAAACTCAAATGGGAACTTTAGCCCGAATTGATTTAGCCGATGAGTTACATCTGCAAATTAAAAAATCAATAGAGAAAGGTGCTGAAGTGGTTTATCAAGGTAGGAGGGAGGGCGCTTATTTTGAACCTGTGGTATTAAAAAATGTAGCCGAGACAATGGAAATTTTTAAAGAAGAAACGTTTGGACCCGTGTTTTCAATTTCAACTTTTGAAACTTTTGAAGAGGCAATCGAGCAAAGCAATAATTCAAATTATGGTTTAGGTGTTTCAATATTTACATCTGATTATAAAAGTGTTACAAAATATATAAATCTATTTAACGAAGGAGCTGTTTTTATAAACGAAATGGTAAAAACTGACCCAAGGTTACCCTTTGGAGGAATTAAAAAATCTGGTTATGGGCGAGAGTTATCTGATGAAGGATTACTTGAATTTGTAAATAAAAAAACGGTTTATATTAATTAGCGATTCGCTTCAGTTTATTTTTATCTTTTATTTCTATTTTTTTACCAATAATGTCAATTAATCCTTCTTTTTTAAATTCTGATAATAGTCGGATGCAACTTTCGGTGGCAGTACCTATCATTCCTGCTAATTCTTCACGTGTAAGGTGCACATTAATACAATTTTCGTTATCTACACCAAAGCTTGCTTCTAAATGCAAAAGTGTGTCTGCTAAACGTTCTCTAACCGATTTTTGAGCTAAACTAACCATCTGATCATCAGCTTCTTTCAAATTATGACTTATAGTTTTCATTAAACCAACAGCAAATTGAGGATTTGAGTTTATAAATGCCATTACTTCATTTTTAGGAACAAAACATACATTCATATCTTCTAAAGCAATAGCTGAAAGATTGGCTGGCTCCTCACTTATCAAGGAACGTTGACCAAAAATTTCGCCTCTTTTTACCAATTTAACAATCTGATCTTTGCCATTTGAACTTAGTTTAGTCATTTTACAAATACCATCTTTAATGCAATAAATACCGTTTACAGCACTACCTTCTTCAAACAGAATTTCTCCTTTTTTGATGCTTTGTGAGGTTCTGCAACTGGCTAATGTGGTAATTTCATCTTTTGTAAGAGTTTTTAATGAACTCATTTCTCTAATAATACATAATTCGCATTTACTCATTTTAAAACAATTTAGGTACAAATGTATGTAAAATATGATAAAAATCATATTTTTAAATTTTTAGATATAAAATTATATTTTAAATATTCCTAATTTAATGATAATCAATCTATTTCAATTTTTAATACAAAATTTCATTAAAAATATTCTTCTTTAAAGCCTATT
>CAYXAF010000008.1:0-53721 GCA_964463035.1 uncultured Flavobacterium sp. | reverse complement strand
GCAAGTGATTTTCTTGCATACTAAAAATGCTTTTTTATGAGTTTTTTTTTGATGATTTTAATGTTTGTAAGACAAAACGACTATTTGTGTTTATACAAAACACAAGTTCCCCACCCAAGTTAACGAGGAATTTGTAGATTCAATAATTTTTTTATTTCTAAATTTGAAGATGCTTATAAATGGTAATGCTAAAAATTACAATTATATTTTCTCTTGCATGACTTATTAGCTTTGCACAAACACTTATAAGCATAAATCCAATACAAACATTATTTGTGTTTAAATCCATAAAAGGTAATCTACTGATATTAAAGTCATTAATTAAATTTTTGTTGTAGTTTTCTAAAACATCTCCTCTTTTATTGTAAAAGGTTATTGCAGCTAAATCGCTACTATTCAAATAGTTAATAATAAAAGGAATAACTGTATTTTTCTTCTTCAGAAAGTTCTTCTTTACCCTGATGAATTACACTTCTGGTAACTACAAATCTATATTCCTTTTCGCCTTGAAATGGTTTAAACCCAGATTATGCATTAGATTTTGTTATGAAAACCAAAGGCACAATAAAATTAAGGGCTCACAGACTATTTTTAGATGAGCAATACTTTTGTATTTTGAATTTAAAAATAAGAATAAGTCTTTATTTTTGAAGTAGATTTAGCTTGTAATAGAGCTCTAATATGCAATCTAGGTTAAAATGTCAGTTGAAAAAAAAATAATCCTCCGTAAGGTGTAATATTCAATTTTTTATTTGTAATTTTGCATATGTATATAGTATTGTATCACTACAAATATACACCAAATGGGTGAACCCCACAAGTCTTAAAACTTTTTATTTTTAAAGGTTTTTTTAAATTTCAAAACTAGCAGTTGCGAATTTTGGGTTATATATAATTGATTTTTAGAAGCCCACTTAAACCAAATTTTAAAAATATAGATAATAAATTATATGTTAGACTCAAATACTAAAAAAGTATTAGCCATTGCTCCTCATGCCGATGATATTGAAATAGGAATGGGAGGCACCATTGCACGATTGGTAAATAATGGGTACCAAGTGAAAGTTATTAATTGTATTATTCCTTGTGAAAGCATCAAAGGGAAAGCCTCTGAAGAAGGAAAAAAAATACGATTAGAAGAAAGTATTAAAGCTGCAAAAATTATGAATGTAGAAATGGAAGTTTTAGATTTAAACCCCTATACTTTTGGCTACACACGTGAATTTGTAAAACTATTTGATAAAATAATATCTGAATTTGACCCTGGCCATATTTTTATGACTTGGGAACACGATTCGCATCAAGACCATCAGGCATTGGCAAAAATAATTTACGGAGCTACCCGAAAAAACAAATGCTCTCTCTATATGTATGAAACTATGATCCCCGGAGGGATATCGTCTCAATCATTTCAGCCACAATTATTTATAAACATTAGCGAAACCATTGAACAAAAGCGAATGGCTATTGATACCTACGAAAGTGTTTTTGGCAACAATCAATATTTAGTAGATGCCATTATTAGCCGTGCTAATTTTAGAGGAAGTCAAATAGGGGTTAAGTATGCAGAGGCTTTTCAAATTGTAAAAGAAATTATTTTATAAATTAAAAGCCCAATGAAGATAGTTTCTATACATCAGCCTCATTTTTTGCCTTGGCTTGGCTATTTTAATAAAATTCAAAATAGCAATTTATTTATAATTTTAGATGATGTTCAGTTTCGTAAAAATTATTTTCAGAACCGAACACAAATAAAAAATACCAATGCAGAACCTTTTTGGTTTACGATCCCTGTAAACAAAGCATCTTTAGAAACTCCTATAAACAAAATTACAATTTCAGAAAAACACGATTTAAAGAAAAACACTAAACAATTAGAAGGTTTTTATCAAAAAACTCCTTTTTTTAAAGAATATTTCCCCGAACTTAAAGAAATTCTTGAGAAAAAATACACTCATTTGTCCGTCTTAAATTATGATTTATTACTTTGGGCATTAAAAATTTTAACTATTGAAACCACTTTAAAACATTCGTCTGAAATTTTATCAAATACAATTGCCAACCCAAACGATAGGCTTATAGCCTTGTGTAAAGAAACAAATGCTACTCATTATATTGCAGGAAAAGGGGGTAAAAACTATATAGACGAACAATTATTTGAATCAAATAATATTAAAATTATTTGGCAAGAGTTTGATACTTTAAAAATTGAATACCCTCAAATAAACGGAACTTTTTTGCCTAATCTTTCTTTTTTAGATGTTTTATTTAATATAGGTGCAAATGAAACCAAAAAACTAATTGAAACTAATTGGAAACCAAACGTATGAAAAAACCTTTTAACAGACTTACACTTATAACGCATGCAGATGTGTTCAAGAATAACGATGGAAATCTAATTTCGTATGCACCTTTGGTTAGAGAAATTGATTTATGGTGTGAGTTGTTTGAAGAAGTTCATATTTATACCCCTAATTTTAAACTTACAAAAAATTACAGCCTCTCAACATTTAAATATGATAATGTTTATCATCATTTTTTGTTTTTTAACAATTCTTCTAATATTCCTGGTAAATTTTATATCAAAGTATTAAATAATTTTCTTATTTTTTATCGTTTGCTACAGTTACCAATTGTATTTATTCAACTAATACCAATAATATACAAATCTGAAATTATTAACCTACGAAGTCCTGGTTACCCTGCACTTTTAGCCAATATTATTTTAAAATATTTTATCAAGCGTAAAACAATTGTAAAATGGGCAGGTGGTTATCATTCCTACCCCAACGAAAATATTATTTCAAAATTTGAACGAAAATTATTATTAAAAGCACCACCCAAAACAAAAATTTTAGTTTATGATACGATAAAACATCCAAATTTTGTTCATTTTATACCTGCTCTGATGAGTGTAGAGGAAATAAAAAAAGGGCAAGATTTATCAAAAAATAAAAAATGGAATGGAACTACAAATATCGTATCTGTAGGAAGGCTTGCTAAAGCTAAAAATTTTGATTTGGTTTTAAATGCCTTAGGCGAATTAGAAAAATTAAAAAGTTTTGATTGGCATTTTTATATGATTGGAGAAGGAAGTGAATTAGAAAACCTTAAAACTATTGCCCATAAATATGCTATAAAAAATAAAGTTACCTTTGTAGGAGCAATACCATTTAATGAAGTTCAAGAATTTTATGCAAAAGCCAATATTGTAATTATGCCTGGTATAAAAGAAGGTTGGCCCAAAATTATAGCTGAAGCTTGGGCACACAATGCACTTGTTTTTGCTGCTAATCGTGGAAATGTACCAGATATTCTAAACAACAATAATGGTATAGCCTTTGAGCCAACAATTGATGATTTAAAAAACAAATTATCTAACTATTTTGAACATACAATTGATTATGAAAAATATATTGAAAATGGAAAATCTATAGTTTTTAATTACTCGTTAGAAAATTTTAAACAACAATTAGAAAATACAATAAAATCAATTCCATAATGGGAGATTATAAAATTATAAATAAAAAAATTACAGAAGTATTACTAAAAAAAGGCTTTAGGATAGCACCAATAACCGAAGATATAATGAAAGAGCGATTATCAGAAATCAAATTTTTTATGAATACAATTATGGCTGAATATTCAGAAATATATGGTTGGAAAGAAGAAAATGATGATTATTTTTTGAACCCATTGGTTCGTAAATTTGATTTTTCATTTATGATTGAGCATATAGATACCTGTAAAATTTGTTTTATTTCTATTTCTTCTATATACGATAAAGCATTACATTTACATAGTTTTTTTGGCTCAAAAGAAATTAGAAATTTTGGATTAGGTAAAATAATTCAACTTAGGCTTGCAAATGAAGCAGTTCATCATAACCTTTCAGAAATGAGTGCATATACCCCTCGAACAAATAATAAATCAATTATTTTATTCTTAAAAATGGGTTGGCAAATCATGGAAATCAGAAAAAATAGAACTCAACTTTTTATGAAAGCTGATACAAAACTTGTATTATCAAATATTCTTCATTTATTAAATTACAATGATAAATAGATTAAATTTAAAAATTATTCAACTGATTGACAATTTAGATCCTGGAGGGGCAGAGAGAATGTCAATTAATATTTCCAATGTTTTAGCTGATAATGAAATAAGTTCATATTTATGCTCTACCAGAAAAGGAGGTTTATTACAAAATTCGATTTCTTCAAAGGTTTCATTTTTACAATTAAAAAAAACTAAGAAATTTGATGTTTTAAATTTTTGTAGATTAAATAATTTTATCAAATCTAATAACATTAATGTTGTTCATGCCCATTCTTCTTCTATTCTTTGGGGTGCGTTTCTAAAAATAATAAATCCAAAGATCACATTGATTTGGCATGATCATTTTGGAGATAGATTAAATGACAAGAAAAAAAATTTTTTCTTTATAATAATTTCTATGTTTATCGATAGAGTAATAGTAGTAAATGAAGATTTAGAGAAATGGGCTAAAAAAAATTTATTTGTCTCTAAAAAAAACATCACTTACTTGAAAAACTTTTCATATTTCCAATTTACAAATGATGATAGTAAAAAGAATGACATTATTAATATAATACATTTAGCAAATCTTAAGAAACCTAAAAATCATCACTTCTTAGTTGATGCAATAAATGTAGTAGTTAAAGAATATCCTTTATTAAAATTTAATGTGTTATTAGTTGGAATGTCATATAATGATGAATATTATGTTACCCTATTAGATAAAATAAAAAAATTTAAATTAGAAAAGTATTTTACTTTTATAGGAATGACTTCAAATCCTGAACATTATTTAGAAAAAGCAGATATTGGAATATTATGTTCAACTTATGAGGGTCTCCCAGTTAGTATAATTGAATATGCAATGTTTAAATTACCTGTTATTTCAACCGATGTCGGGGAATGTAAAAAATTACTTGACAATGGCAAAGCCGGGTGGATAGTTCCTCCAAAAAACACAACAGAATTAGCAAATTCAATAATAGATGCAATAATAAACGATGATAAAAGAAAGGCTTTTGGCAAATCATTACAAAATAACGTGAACAATAATTACGGCTATCAAAATTTTTTAAAAAAGTATTTTGAACTAATCTCTAATCTCTAATTTATAATCTATGTGTGGAATATCCGGTTATTTTAGTCCCGAAGGATTAAAATTTGAAAACAAATTACAAAAGATGCTTGACATTATGCATCATCGAGGTCCTGATTTTCAGGATTTCAAAATTTTAGAGCATTGCGGTTTTGCACATAATAGACTAAGCCTATTAGACCTTACAAATGCAGGAAATCAGCCGTTTTTTGATGCTGATAATTTGCTTGTTTTTAACGGTGAAATTTATAATTTTTTAGAGTTAAAAAATCAATTACCAGCAATAAATTACACATCAACCTCTGATACAGCTGTGCTGTTTCATGCATTAAAAACTTGGGGGATTGAAAAAACACTTCAAAAAATAAAAGGTATGTTTGCTTTTGCATGGTATAATAATACTACAAAAAAAATGATACTAGCAAGAGATAGATACGGTATTAAACCTCTTTTTTACGGATATAATACAGATAAATCTATTTGGTTTTCTTCAGAAATTAAAGCACTTTTGCCAGTAATAAATACAGAAGTTAATCATTTTAAAATTTTATTTTCTACCTTCGGAAACTTAGAACGTGAACAAAAAAACACCGCTTGGAAAAATATTTTTCATATAGAACCCGGAACATATTTAGAGATTAACACAAATTCGTCAAAAATTAACAGATATTATTCAATATTCGATACCATAGATAAAAATTTATACGATGCTTATAACAAAATGAATTCAGATGAAATTGTTTCTGAATTTAATAACCTGCTAAACAAATCAATAATAAGCATGAACATTGCAGATGCACCACTCGGAGCATTTGTAAGCGGAGGTATAGACTCAAATTTAATTGCTTTATATTCAAAAAATCATAATCCAACAATTAAACTATTCACAGCAAATATTTTAGGCAAACACTCTGAATACAAAGATACTTTAGCATTAGCACAATCATTAAACGCTAATTTATATGATTATAAATTTCATAAAGATGATATTTTAAGAGATTGGGTAGATGTAACCTGGCATTATGAAAGCCCATTAGTTGTTCATTTTAATGCAATTCCGTTTTCAAATGTTGCAAAATTAACTCGTGAACACAATGTAAAAGCAGTATTAACAGGCGAAGCAGCCGATGAGTTGTTCTTAGGCTATCCTAATTTATTACAAAATAACTATATAAAAGCAATAAATTTCCCTTATAAAGTATTAGATACATTTTATAGCAAAACACCAATTATAAATAAATTTTTAAGCAAACAAAAAAATGCTTCCGAGATGTTTAATTTTCTTTTAAATTCTTCGGGAAGTTATAATTCAGCAAGTATTATTGAACAAAAAGACAAATATTCGTTTGTTCCTAAGAGTGATTTGCATTTATATATGCATACTCCAAGAATGTTTTCTGATCATTTATTATCGCTCCTTTGGAGAAATGATAGAATGGGAATGAAGTATTCTATAGAATCTAGATTCCCTTATTTAGACGAAAATATAGTTGCTTTTGCTATGAACCTACCAGTAAAATTTAAAATTGGAAAAACTTTAGCAATAAATAACATAAAACACCCTTTTTTAATTGATAAACATATCGTAAGGAAGTTAGCAGAAAATAAATTACCAAGTCAGTTAGTTAAAAAGCCAAAAAAAGGTTTTCCTATTACAGGTTTAAGAAACGTATCTGTGCAGCCCGATTATTTTTATAACAGTTATGTTTCTAACATATTTAATTTAACCAATAACGAAATTAGATTAATGTTTGCAACAGAAGATAGTTATGTTATTGCAAAATTAGTAGCCTTAGAAATTTGGGGAAATTTATTCATTGAAAATATTAAAAAAACTAAAATTATAGAAAAACTAAATAGGTTCGTAAAAATAATATAATGCCCAAAGCCCTCCTCTACATAGGTAATAACCTTAGTAAACATGGTTATAACCAAACCACTATCGAAACTTTAAGCAGAGGTTTTGAAGAGATGGGTTTTAAGGTTTATAAAACATCATCAAAAAAAAATCAAATATTTCGCTCGTTAGATATGATGTTTACAACCCTTATAAAAGCTCCAAAAGTTGCATACATTATTATAGATACATACAGCACTTCCAGCTTTTGGTATGCATTTTTTTGTAGTCAAATAGCAAGAATATTTAATAAAAAATATATTCCGATACTTCATGGAGGTAATTTGCCCAACCGATTGCAAAAAAATCCTAAATTATGTAACTTAATTTTTAAAAACAGTTTTACCAATGTAGCACCTTCGGGATACCTAAAAAATCATTTTGAACAAACTGGTTTTAAAAATACAATTCTTATCCCAAATGCTATAGAACTAAAAAATTACAATTATAAAAAAAGAGAATTAATACAACCAAATCTCTTATGGGTTAGGGCCTTTGCCGAAATTTATAACCCTAAAATGGCAATAGATGTCTTGCTCGAACTTCAAAAAAAATATCCAAATGCAACACTCACAATGGTAGGTAATGATAAAGATGGCTCTTTAGAAATATGTAAAAATTATACTTATCAACAAAAAGTAAACGTAAGTTTTACAGGCAAATTAACCAAACAAGAATGGACAAAATTATCCAAAAATTTTGATATTTTTATCAATACAACCCATTTTGACAATACCCCTGTTAGCGTTTTAGAAGCGTTAGCATTAGGCTTACCTGTTGTTACTACAAATGTTGGAGGCATTCCTTTTTTACTAGAAAATCAGCAAACAGCCCTTTTGGTTAATGATAACGAAACAAATGAAATGGTAAAGAGTATTGAAAACCTCATCGAAAATTCTCAATTAGTTCAAAATTTATCTACAAATGGTAGAATATTAGTCGAAAAATTTGATTGGGAAATAGTAAAAAAAGAATGGGAAAGAGTATTGAATTTATTGTTAATGACTATAATGGTATTTATTTAAAACAGGAAATACCAAAGAATAAGCTGATAAAATAAAATACTTTATAGAAAAGCCTCATTTTATAAAACCATTAAGTGTCAATTCAAAAAAAGAATCTTATAAATTTGATGTAAACATTCATTTAAATAAGTATTTTTAATGCCTTATATACTTTCTATCATCTTTTTAACCCAGATTATTGAAGACTTCTAAAAATTGGTTTTGTAGTAAAAAGTAGTTGTTTTTAAGAAGTAGAAGACAAAATTTAAAAAGAACTTTTTGTAATAAAAATGAATTTTTAGAAGTAACCTTAAATTCATACATTTGTAATCGTTTAATTTTTAAAAAATAAATTTATGAAAGTTGCAGTTGTAGGAGCTACAGGTATGGTAGGCGAGGTTATGTTAAACCTTTTAGCCGAACGGAATTTTCCAATAACAAAATTATTAGTAGTTGCTTCCGAAAAATCGGTAGGTAAAATGCTTGATTTTAAAGGAAAAACACATACAGTAATCGGTTTGCAAACAGCCCTAGATGCAAAACCAAATATTGCTATTTTCTCAGCAGGTGGTGAAACATCGTTAGCATGGGCACCTAAATTTGCAAATGTTGGCACCACAGTTATAGACAATTCTTCGGCATGGCGAATGGATCCTTCAAAAAAACTAATTGTGCCCGAAATCAACGCTTCTATTTTAACAAAAGAGGATAAAATTATAGCCAATCCCAACTGTTCGACCATCCAATTGGTAATGGTCTTAAACCCATTGCATCAAAAATATAAAATAAAAAGAGTTGTGATTTCTACCTATCAATCCATTACCGGAACAGGTGTAAAAGCGGTGCAACAACTTGAAAATGAATATACTGGAGTTTCGGGCGAAATGGCTTATCCATATCCCATTCATAGAAATGCGTTACCTCAATGCGACAGTTTTGAAGACAATGGTTACACAAAAGAAGAAATGAAACTAACCCGTGAAACCAAAAAAATCATGCAAGATAACAGCATACTTGTAACCGCAACCGCTATCCGAATTCCTGTGGTTGGAGGTCATAGCGAAAGTGTAAACATAGAATTTGAACATAATTTTGACCTTACCGAAATCAGAAAAATACTCCACGAAACCCCTGGTATAACCCTGCAAGACAACCCCGATACCAAAACCTACCCTATGCCTATTTATGCACACGGAAAAGACGATGTTTTTGTTGGCAGAATTAGAAAAGATGAAAGCCACCCAAAAGCCATAAACCTCTGGATTGTTGCCGATAATTTACGAAAAGGAGCCGCTACAAATGCCATACAAATTGCCGAATATTTAGCAGAAAAAAGATTGATTTAAAACCCAGAGTTGCAACTACCCGAAGGGCGGGATTATTGCCACTAAACTACATTCAAAGAACTGAACTTTCGGCTACCACAAAACTGTCTGCGAAGCACGAACCCATACCTTTTGCCAAAACACTGTTATGTGCTGCCTTTCTCATTTTCATCAAGTTATGCTATCGCAAATTTCTTGAAACTGCAAAATATAAAATTTTGAAGTAGCCCCAGTTTGCAATAGAACTCTAATGCGTAATCTGGGTTTAAACTTCGTATCAAAAATCCCCTTATTTTTTTGTCTAATAAAACCTAAAACCATTTAGGTTAGTATATTTGCATAAATTATTTTGTATGTCTTGGATAAAAAAATATAATTCACCCCTTGTAATTGCTGGTCCTTGTAGTGCCGAATCAGAAGAACAGGTTTTACAAACATCGCATCAACTCAAAAATTCAAAAATTTCCATTTTTAGAGCTGGAATTTGGAAACCTAGAACCCGACCTGGAAGTTTTGAAGGAGTAGGAAGCGTGGGATTACCATGGTTGCAAACCGTTAAAAAAGAAACAGGATTGCAAACAGCCATAGAAGTAGCAACCAAAGAACACGTAGAGCAAGCTCTTAAACACGACGTAGATGTGCTCTGGATTGGGGCTCGGACGACTGTAAATCCGTTTACTGTGCAAGAAATTGCTGATGTATTGCAAGGAACCGATAAAACGGTGCTTATCAAAAACCCTGTAAATCCTGATATTTCTTTATGGATGGGGGCTGTGGAACGCCTTAGTAAAGCAAATATTACCAATATTGGGCTAATACACAGAGGCTTTTCTAAATACGAAAAAGGAAAATACAGAAACCCTCCTGAGTGGCAAATTGCTATTGATATGCAAAATTTATTTCCTAATTTGCCTATGATTATTGATCCATCGCATATTTCGGGCACTCGCGAATTGATTTTTGAGGTTACTCAGGAGGCATTAGATTTGAATTATAGTGGCATGATTATCGAAACACATATCAACCCAGAAAAGGCTTGGAGCGATGCTGCACAACAAGTTACTCCTGAGGTTTTAAAACAAATTATTAGTAAATTAGTAATTCGTAAAAAAACCGATGAAACCGATGAATTTCAACAAAAAATGCTAAAACTACGAAAACAGATTGATGCTTTTGACGAAAATTTAATACAAGTTTTAACCCACAGAATGCAAATAGCCGAACAAATTGGACAACTGAAAAAAGAAAAAAATGTTGCCATTCTTCAAAACGAACGGTGGGCAGAAATACTTCAAAAAATGATTGTAAAAGGCTCTGAAAAAGGACTTGCAAAAGATTTTTTAGAAACTATTTTTAAAGCCATCCATCAGGAAAGTATTATGCATCAAGAAAAGATATTAAAAATATAAACCAAGCTAACTTTTTTACATTTGCTTACATTAACAAATATTACAATGAAAAAAATACTACTTATGGGTTTATTCGGATTTTTAGGCTTGGGATGTTCAACTTCCAAAAAAATTGAGGCTTTAAAACCTGAACCTTCTCACCAAACACCTTTTGTGTTTGAAAACGAAACTTCGCAGATCAATATTCCTTTAGAAATTAACATTTCAGACATTAACACATTGGTAAACAGTTCGTTAAACGGATTGATTTTTAACGATAGTATTTTAGAAGATGATAAAAGTGAAATGAAAATTTGGAAAACAGCACCTATTAAACTCACCGAAAAAAACGGAAAAATTCAATCGGTTTTACCCTTAAAAATTTGGATAAAAATAAAATACGGAACCGATTTTTTAGGCTTAAATGATACCAAAGAATTTAATTTAAAAGGAACGCTTACGCTGGAAAGCGATGTAACGCTCCAAAACTGGAAACTAAAAGCACAATCTGTGCTCACAAACTTTGATTGGGACGAAAGTCCAACTGTTCGGGTGGCTGGCAAAGATATTTCTATTACTTATTTAGTAAATCCTACGGTTAGCTTGTTTAAGAAAAAAATCACCCAAAAAATAGATGATTCCATCGAAAAATCGTGCGATTTTAAGCCTCAAGTTTTAAGTATTTTAACTCAACTAAGTACTCCCATCAATACAAGCGAAACCTATGAAGCATGGTTTAAAATGGTGCCTTTAGAACTTTTTACAACCGATGCGGAGCTTAAAAAAGATAAAATTTTAATGCACTTAAGCCTAAAATCAATCTTGCAGACCATGGTTGGTGCCAAGCCCAAAAACACATTCGATCCTGAAAAAGTAGTGCTAAAACAAGCCTCAAAAGTGCCCAACGAATTTCAAATGTCTGTGGCAGCCGTTTCTACTTACGAAAGTGCCAGCCGTATTATATCTAAAAACTTTCAAAACTTTACATTTGAAACAAAAGGGAAAAAAATAACGGTTCAAAAAGTAGATTTATGGCACAAAGATGCCAAAGTGGTTATTGCTTTGCTTGTTTCGGGGGCTATAAACGGAACTATTTATTTAACAGGTGTTCCAAAATATGAGGCTACAAGCAAAGAAATTTATTTTGATGAGGTAAACTATGTTTTAGACACGAAAAATGTACTTCTAAAATCGGCAAATTGGCTGGCAAGTGGCTTAATACTTACAAAAATCAAAGAAAAATGCCGCTATTCTATTGTTGAAAACTTAACAGAAGGTAGAAAAAATTTAGAACCTTATTTTAAAAACTATAGTCCTATGAAAGGGGTTTTTGTAAATGGTGAATTAAAATCGTTTGAATTTGAAAAGCTAAGCATTCAAAATCAAGGAATTATAGCGTTTATAAAAGCTCAAGGAAGTATGAATATACAAATTAAAGGCTTGTAATTTTTTAAATACCAATAGTTTCGGTTTATAAATTCATTTTTATTTTGGTAAAAATTATAACAATTGTTTATGCTAAACCCCGTAGGGATGATATTTTGGTAACGACGGATTTTTAACCCACTTGTCGCTGTGCTGGTAATTATATTTGTTACCAAGAGTCATCCCTAGTAAGTTTTTTATTTAAAAAGGCAAATCGTCTGGATCCTCTTGTTTGTAATCTGTTACAGGTGTAAAAGGTTGTCCTGAAACAGGAGGCATGGGTGGAGGTGTTGCCAGATTGTGTGAGTTTTGTGAGGCTGCAACCGCTGGATTTTCAGTTTGCAAACGTTCAATTTTCCATCCTTGGATAGCGTTAAAAAACTTGGTTTCTCCTTGCGGATTTACCCATTCTCTTCCTTTAATATTGATAGAAACTTTTACATATTCACCCACATGAAAGGCATTCAAAATATCACATTTATCTTGTGTAAATTCTATTAAAATGTGCTGTGGATATTGTTCTTCGGTTGTAACTACCACCTCACGTTTTCTAAAATTACTTGCCCCAACGGTTTGAGTTTCGTTAACTACTCTTATTTTTCCTAAAATTTCCATTATTTTTATATTTATTTTATAGTTTAATTTTTTAAGCTAATAAAACCTTCCATGCGGTTAAAATTTCTTCTTTTTCTAAATAATTTTTAGCTAATTGATATTTTTTAAGCACATCATCTCCACTTAAAACAGCTTTTATTTCAAAATTATTAGCTACAAAGATATTTATTTCTTCTGAAGTAGGCAAATGTTCAACATTTCCTAATTTCCCTAAATTATTTCCATCGAAAATTCCGCAATTTTTTATATGTTCGGGTATTGAATCCACCCCAATTCCTAAAGTTGTTAGGGGTTTTATAGCTTCAAAAAGTCCGTCTTTAGACCTAGAATACCAGTTGGCACCTAAGCGAGATACTAAATCTATTTTTACAGGGTCTATAACCCCGGCTTCGTTTAAAATTTTCATATCTATGTGCATTTTTACCACCTCACAAATCACCAAATTGCCTGCTCCTGCTTTTTCGCCTAAAGGTATAATTTCGTTTACTTTACATTCAAATTGAACAGGTGATTCGGCTACACGAAAGGGTTTTATCACATCCGATTTTAGCATCGTTAAACCTGCTTTTTCAAATTCGTTTACGCCTTCAGGATATTCGGTACTCGAAAGCGACATTTGCTGAACAATGGCATGATTAACTACATTTATAACTACTTCTCGGGTATTTTCACAATTGATAAGTGTATGTTTTTTTGTTGCATCTCGCACTCTTAGAGCAGGCGAAAATACTAAAATTGGGGGATTAGCACTAAAAATATTAAAAAAACTAAAAGGTGATAAATTAGGGTTTCCTTGTTCATCAATGGTGCTCGCAAAAGCAATAGGACGTGGGGCAATTGCCCCTTGTAAATAGGCTTGCATCTCCATAGGAGACAAATCGGAAGGTGTTATTGTTTTTATCATTTGTATAGTTGCTTATTTTTTTTTTCAAAAGTATAAAAAATGTTTGTATTTTTTTTAAGCCCCTTTGTGTTATTTCACAAAATAACCTCTAATTTAGCAAATCGTAGCAGTAAACTTTTTAAACCTCCTATTTCAAATTTAATTTCGGCTTTTTTATCGGCTCCTGCACCTTCAAAATTAACAATTTCACCTTTCCCAAAGCGTTCGTGATACACTCGGGTTCCAAGGGTTAAATGGTTAAAACTATCGGAGGTTGTTTTGGTATTAGACAACGAGTTTATAAGTTTTATTTTTCTAAAAGTTGATGGGTTTTCTGAAGTGTTTTTTTGAGGAGGAATGCCCGTTTTAGGCTTCATTAGGCGTAATTTTGACTTGTCAATATCGTCAAAAATATCGGTATCAAAACTGGGTTTAAACCGATAACCATTTTCTTTTGGGGTTAAGTATTCTAAATATTTTTCATCAATTTCTTCAATAAAACGTGAGGCTTCGCAATCCGTTAGTTTTCCCCATCGATAGCGAGATTGTGCATAGCTTAAATATGCCTGATTTTCTGCACGAGTAAGGGCTACATAGAATAATCGTCTTTCTTCTTCGAGCTCTGTTCGAGTGTTTTGGCTCATGGCACTCGGGAATAAATCTTCTTCTAAACCAACTATAAAAACATGTTTAAACTCTAATCCTTTGGCTAAATGAATAGTCATTAGGGCAACTTTATCTCCGTTTTTTGTATCTTTGTCCAAGTCTGAAGCTAAGGCAATATCTTCTAAAAATTCGTTGATTGAGCCTGTTGCATCTTCAATTTCTGCTTGCCCTTCGGTAAAATCTTTAATACCGTTTAAAAGTTCTTCAATATTTTCTAAACGGCTTATGCCTTCAGGAGTTCCATCTTTTTTTAGTTCTTGAATTAAGCCTGTTTTTTTTACTACATGGTCGGCTACAAAAAAGGCATCTTTATGCTGTGCAATTACCTGAAAGCTCTTTATCATGGTCGCAAATTCATCTAATCGAGCTTTGGTGCCTGAGTTTAATTTTAAATCTATTTTATCTAAATTTTCTATAACTTCAAAAATACTTCGGTTATAATGATTAGCTGTTACGGTAAGTTTTTCAACGGTTGTATCTCCAATTCCTCGTGCAGGATAATTGATAATTCTAATTAAAGATTCTTCGTCTTTTGGGTTGATAACCAAGCGTAAATAAGCAATTACATCTTTAATCTCTTTCCGTTGATAAAAAGATAAACCTCCATAAATAATATAAGGAATATCTTTTTTTCGTAAGGCATCTTCCATCGCTCTTGATTGGGCATTGGTTCGATAAAGTATTGCAAATTCGCTGTTTTTAAGTTGATTACGAAGTTTTTCTTCAAAAATTGTAGAGGCTACAAAGCGTCCTTCTTCTGCATCGGTCAAGCTTCTATGAACTTTTACTTTTGGTCCATCGGTATTTGCTGTCCATACTACTTTTTCGAGCTTTGATTTATTGTGTTCAATCACACAATTAGCAGCTTCCACAATGTTTTTAGTAGAACGATAATTTTGTTCTAATCTAAAAGTTTTTACATCTGTATAATCTTTTTGAAAGTTAAAAATATTTTGAATATTTGCTCCTCTAAAAGCATAAATACTTTGAGCGTCGTCGCCTACTACACATATATTTTGAAACCTATCAGCCAAAGCTTTTACAATTAAATATTGCGAATGGTTGGTATCTTGATACTCATCAACTAAAATATAACGAAAACGGTTTTGATATTTAGCTAATACATCAGGAAAGCGAGCTAAAAGTTCGTTGGTTTTAAGCAGTAAATCGTCAAAATCCATTGCACCAGCTTTAAAACATCTGTCCACATAATTTTTATAAATTTCACCCATTCTAGGTTTTTTACTCATGGCATCTGCTTCTTGTAATTCAGGGTTGTTAAGATAAACTTTTACGGTTATTAAACTGTTTTTAAATGATGAGATTCTGCTTAAAACTTGCTTGGGCTTATAAACATCTTTATCTAAATTCATTTCTTTGATAATTTGCGTAAGCAACCGAACGCTATCTTGCGTATCATAAATAGTAAAATTTGAAGGATAGCCTAATTTTTCGGCTTCAATACGTAAAATTTTAGCAAAAACCGAGTGAAATGTTCCCATCCAAAGGTTTTTAGCCTCTGCTCCTACTATTTGTGAAATTCTATTTTTCATTTCACGAGCAGCTTTATTAGTAAATGTTAAGGCTAAAATATTAAAAGCATCTACCCCTAAACTCATTAAATAGGCTATCCGTATGGTTAAAACCCTTGTTTTACCTGATCCTGCACCTGCAATAATCATCATAGCACCCTCTTTTTGAAAAACGGGGGCTTTTTGAGCATCGTTTAATTGGTCTATATATTTTTGCATGTAAAAAGTATGTTTGAATGTTGAATGATAGAATGTAAAAAAATATTAAGGGGACTTTTTAATGGCATTTTTAAATGTCTATCAACGAATAGTCTTTAAATTTTCAATAGCTTTTAGCGGGTTTTCAGCATTAAATATAAAATTACCAGCAACTAACACATCTGCTCCTGCGACCATTAGATTATGAACATTTTCGGCACATACACCTCCATCAATTTCGATAAGAGCTGAACTTTTTTTTTGAATTATCAATTCTTTTAAATTGTTAATTTTTGCATAGGTATTTTCTATGAATTTTTGCCCTCCAAAACCAGGATTCACACTCATCAAACATACCAAATCTATATCTTGAATAGTATCTTGCAATAAGCTAATATTGGTATGTGGGTTGAGGGCAATTCCGGCTTTCATTCCAGCAGTCTTTATTGCTTGAATGGTTCTATGCAAATGATTACAAGCCTCTAAATGAACCGTTAAATTAGTAGCTCCAATTTTAGCAAAAGTTTCGATGTATTTATCAGGTTCAATAATCATTAAATGCACATCAAGGGGTTTTGTTGTATGCTTTTTGATAGTTTCAATAACAGGTACCCCAAACGAAATATTAGGCACAAAAACACCATCCATCACGTCTAAATGAAACCAATCGGCTTGACTTTGGTTTATCATTTCGATATCGGCTTGTAAATGAGCAAAATTAGCTGCTAAAACAGAAGGGGCAATTATAGGGCTTTTCATTTGATTTATGATTACTTATATTTGATTAACGATAGAGGGCTTCTAAAAATTTATTTTATTACAAAAAATTCTTTTAAATTTTTGCCTTTTATTTTTTAAAAATAATAATTTTTTATTAGAAAACTAATTTTTAGAAGTTCTCTAAGAACAATTTAAAAATTTTAAAAAAAAAGATTGAGTATTTGAGAACATAAGTAAAATAAAATTACATACATTTTTTTGCAAAAATAGTGATTTTTGGGTACTGTTTTTTGTTTTTATATTTTAAAAAAGTTAGTTACATTTGTAGTATTAAATTTTATTTATGTTAAATCTAAATATAAAAGACGAAATTTCAACATTAAAAGCCGTAATTTTAGGAACCGCAATCAGCAATGGTGCAACTCCTACTCCAGAAGAGGCTTACGACCCAAAATCATTAGAACATATTTTAGCAGGAACGTATCCGCTTGAAAATGATATGATTACTGAAATGGAAGCAGTTAATAAAATCTTTAAAAAATATAATATTACCGTTTATAGACCCAAACTAATTGAAAATTATAATCAAATTTTTGCAAGAGATATTGGTTTTGTTATTGATGATATTTTTATAAAAGCAAATATTTTACCAGATAGAAAGCGTGAATTAGACGCTATCCAATATATAATCGACCAAATAAATCCTGAAAAAGTAGTTCGCCCTCCAGAAGAAGTACATATAGAAGGAGGAGATGTAATGCTTTGGAACAATCATATTTTTATAGGAACCTACAAAGGGAGCGATTATAAAGATTATATTACTGCACGAACTAATATGGAAGGTGTTGCCTTTATAAAAAAACTATTTCCAAATAAAATTGTAAAAGAATTTGACCTTGTAAAATCAAAATTAGAGGCACGAGATAATGCTTTGCATTTAGATTGTTGCTTTCAACCAGTAGGTAAAAACAAAGGGATTATTTATAAAAGCGGTTTTAGAGAAGAAGCTGATTATAGATATTTATTAGATTTATTTGGCAAAGAAAACCTATTTCATATAACAAGAGATGAAATGTATCATATGTATTCAAATATATTTTCGATAGCCCCGAATGTTGTAATTTCTGAAAAAAATTTTACCCGTTTAAACACTTGGCTTCGTGAAAATAATTTTATAGTAGAAGAAGTTCCATATACCGAAATAGCAAAACAAGAAGGACTTTTACGATGTTCAACATTGCCTTTATATAGAGCATAAAAAAAAGACAAAAGAAACAAGAGTTTTTTTTGCTCGAATTGGAAAAGTATTGAAGGTTTTAAAGTATTAATTTTTAATTGATTAAAACACAATGATTTATAAATACTTTAACGAATTTTTAGAAGTATTCTATAATTTAAAGAAGGCTAATATAAAAGATAAAAATAATGAAAAAAATTGCATTAAACGATATACATGAAAAATTAGGAGCTAAAATGGTTCCTTTTGCAGGTTATATGATGCCTGTACAATACGAAGGAGTAAATGCAGAACACGAAACCGTTCGGAAAGGTGTAGGGGTTTTTGATGTTTCACACATGGGTGAATTTCTTTTAACAGGCGAAAAAGCTATAGATTTAATCCAAAAAGTAACCACAAACGATGCTTCAACTTTAACTATCGGAAAAGCACAATATTCATGTTTGCCTAATAATGAAGGGGGAATTGTGGACGATTTAATTGTTTACAGAATTAAAGAAGAACAATACTTATTAGTGGTAAATGCTTCAAATATTGAAAAAGATTGGAATTGGATAAGCCAGCACAACACTTTTGGGGTTGAAATGCGAAATCTATCCGATGATTATTCGTTGCTTGCTATTCAAGGACCAAAGGCGGTTGAGGCTATGCAAAGTTTAACTTCTATTGATTTGTCTGCAATAAAATATTATCATTTTGAAGTAGCCGATTTTGCAGGAATTGAACACGTAATTATTTCTGCTACAGGCTATACAGGTAGCGGAGGCTTTGAAATTTATTGTAAAAACAGTGAAGTAGAACAAATTTGGAACAAGGTTTTTGAGGCAGGAGAAAATTTTGGGATAAAACCCATTGGATTAGCTGCACGTGATACGTTACGCCTCGAAATGGGCTTTTGCTTATACGGAAACGATATTGACGATACCACTTCTCCTATTGAAGCAGGGCTTGGTTGGATAACCAAATTTACCAAAGATTTTATAAATGCAGAAAACCTTAAAAAACAAAAAGAACAAGGAGTAACCCGAAAATTAGTTGGTTTTGAACTAATAGAACGAGGAATTCCTCGGCATGATTATGAGATTATAGATAATAATGGTAATATTATAGGTAAAGTAACCTCGGGCACTATGGCACCCAGCTTAAACAAAGGCATCGGGATGGGTTATCTTACCGCTGAATTTGCAAGCGTTGATTCTGAAATTTATATAAAAATTAGAAATAACAACGTAAAAGCAAAAGTAGTTAAAATGCCCTTTAAATAATAGTAATAATGATTGTTAGTTGATGGCTGTTTGGCACTATAAGAGTGGTAGTTTTACCAAGTTATATGATTGCAAAGTTTTATGAAACAGATAAATACAGATAATTAAAAGAGACTTCTAAAATATTATCAAAAAAAAGTGAATGCATTGATAGATTATATTGGTAATGCTAAAATTGAAACTCCAAAGACCGAAGGTATAAAATATGCGGGTTCTAAACTCAAAATTCTACCATATATATTTGATATGATTTCGGATATAGAAATAGATAATATTCTCGATGGTTTTAGTGGTTCCACAAGAGTTTCACAAGCTTTTGCTAAAGCAGGATTTAAAACAACATCAAGTGATATTTCAGTTTGGTCAGAAACCCTTGCAAGTGCCTATTTACTTAATACTAAAAAACCATCTGAATATAAAGAACTAATCGAACACCTAAACTCTATGCAAGGTTACGAGGGTTGGTTTTCGGAGCATTATGGAGGAACGCTAGAAAACAAAAATAAAAGACCTTTTCAACTAAAAAATACAAAAAAACTGGATGCAATTAGAGATGAAATCGACAATCTAAATTTAGATAAAGTATCTAAATCGGTAGCCCTTACAAGTCTTATTCTTGCTTTAGATTCAGTTGATAGCACACTAGGGCATTACGCTGCTTATTTGGCAGACTGGTCACCGAGATCGTATAATGATTTAAAATTGAAAGTTCCAATGCTCTTTCAAAATACAAGAGAAAATACTATTTTAAGAGGTGATATTTTTGATAATGTAAAAGAAAAAATTTATGATTTAGCGTATTTTGACCCCCCGTATGGATCTAATAATGAGAAAATGCCACCCAGTCGTGTCCGATATAATTCGTATTATCATATTTGGACATCTGTAATTCTTAATGATAAACCAAAATTGTTTGGCAAAGTCAATCGTAGAGAAGATTCAAGAGATGAAGTAGCTGCCTCGGTATTTGAAGAGTTTAGAAAAGATGAAAATGAACATTTTATTGCTATGCAGGCAATTAAAAAACTAATAAATATAACAAATTCTCGCTACATTTTGTTGTCATACAGTTCTGGTGGCAGGGCAACTAAAGAAGAATTGTTTGATATAATTGGTTCTGCAGGCAAAATGATACGAGCAATAGAAATTAATTATAAAAAAAATGTAATGGGAAATATGCGATGGACAAATGAATGGATTAACAGCGATGGAAAATACATAGAATATCTTTTTCTAATGGAAAAATATTGATTATAAACAAATGTATATTCCATAAGATATTTACTCTTAAGAAACAACCATCAACCAATGTTTACACAAATTAGATATTTTTTTGAAAAGCACGGTTTTTTTGTAGCCACACGTTTAGCCGAACGCTTAGGTATGCGAATATCTGACGTTCGTAAATTTTTTATATTTATAAGTTTTGTAACTGTAGGTTTAGGCTTTGGCTTTTATTTAACACTTGCATTTGTTTTAAAACTAAAAGATAAAATTTATACTAAACGAACCTCAGTTTTTGATTTGTAGTAATAAAATTGAAAAATTATCACTATTAAAAACCTTGGTTAATTTTTTTTTTTGAGGTGCTATTGAACTATTTGGCTCAATATTGATTATAGTAGGTATTTTTTTATAGGGCACTTATAAAAATTGGCTTTCTAATGAAAATTTGTAATTTTTAAGAAGTAGAAGGCAAAATTTAAAAAGAACTTTTTGTAATAAAATAAATTTTTAGAAGTCCTCATAAATAACATCGTATTCTTTTATAATCATCTCAATAACCAAAGCACCTGTCTGTGTAGCTGTGTTATACCTATATTCAATAGGAGTTTTATTGGCAATCTTAAATAATACTTTTAAGACATCTTAATTTTCAAATTCACAAAATTTGATTACCTTTGTTGCCTAAATCTCAAAGGGGTGCCTTCTAAAAACAGGCTGAGATCATACCCATAGAACCTGAACAGGTAATGCTGTTAAGGGATTTTTTATTATTTTTTTGTTTTAACAACCCTGAATAATCACCCCTTTTATTTGTAAATATTCTTTATACAAATGAAAACATCTATTCTTTTTACTTATGGTATCTTTGCTATTAGTCTTTTATGTAGCCAGCCCATGGTTGCACAAGATTCTACAAAAGTGTATGCCTTAAACGAAATTATTGTAGAAGGTGTTCGGGCAACAGCCAGCACTCCTATTAGTTACAAAAACCTATCAAAAACCGAAATTTTACCTAAAAATTTAGGGCACGATTTACCGTTACTTTTAAATTTTTTACCCTCGGTGGTAACCACTTCCGATGCAGGAAATGGTTTTGGTTATACAAGCATCCGAGTGAGAGGAACAGACGGAACCCGAGTAAACGTAACCATCAACGGGGTGCCTTTTAACGATGCCGAAAGCAGTATGAGTTATTTTGTAAATATGCCTGATTTTGCCTCTTCGGTTCAAAATGTGCAACTACAAAGAGGTGTTGGCACTTCTACCAATGGCTCGGGGGCTTTTGGAGCCAGTTTAAATATACTTACAGACAATGCCTCTCCCGAAGCCTTTGCAAGCATAGCCAATTCGGTTGGGAGTTTTAACTCTCGAAAACATACGATTAAGTTTGGCACAGGCTGGCTCAACGACTGTTTTGAAGTTTCAGGTCGTTTATCAAAATTATATTCCGATGGATATATAGATCGAGCTTTTTCGGATTTAAAATCGTATTTTTTGCAAGGAACGTATCGCTATGCTGGAATTATGATAAAAGGATTAGCCTTTGGGGGTGTAGAAAAAACCTATCAGGCTTGGAACGGTATTGATGCAGAAATGCTTGCCAAAAACAGAACCTATAATTATGCAGGTTTATATTACGATGATTTAGGCAACGAACAATTTTACGACAACGAAACCGATAATTATCAACAAGATCATTATCAACTGCATTTTTCAAGCCGAATTATACATAATTTGAGCACACATATAACCTTTCATTATACCAAAGGAAAAGGTTTTTATGAAAATTATAAATCGGACGAATTGGCAAGTATTTATAACTTAAATCCTTTAAATTTAATTGGTTATACCGATTTGATACGACAAAAATGGTTAGACAACGATTTTTATGGAGCAATTTTTAATCTTAAATATAAAAATAATTTTAGAGAAGGATACCTCGAAGCTACCTTTAGCAATGCTTATAACCAATACAAAGGCAAGCATTTTGGCAAGGTTATTTGGGCAAATTATGCATATAACAACAATTTAAAAGCAAATTATTATGATTATTTTGGAAATAAAAATGAATATAATTCTTTCTTAAAAACAACATTAAAATTATACAACAAATGGTTGTTTTTTGTAGATGTGCAGTATAGAAACATAAACTACCAAGCCAATGGAGTTTTAAACGGTAGCATTGATAAAACCTATCAATTTTTAAACCCAAAAGTTGGAATTACGTTTACCGAAAGTGATAAAAATGAGTTGTATCTTTCGTATGCAAAAGCCCAGAAAGAACCAAACCGAACCGATTTTGAAAACCAAAAGCCAACACCCGAAACCTTACACGATTTTGAAATAGGCTATCGATTATCTACCCATAAAATAAAAATAAATACCAATGTTTATGCGATGCTTTATGATAACCAACTCATCAAAACAGGCGAATTGGACGAAGTGGGTAGCGAAATCAGAAAAAACATAGATAAAAGTTATCGTTTAGGGGTAGAAGTGGAAGCCCAATGGATGCCATTAAAGAAACTTTATTTTAATCCTAATGTTACGATAAGTTCAAATAAAATAAAGGATTATATTGTTTTTTTGGCAGGAGAGTATAAAAATTTAGGCACTACAGATATTTCGTTTTCGCCTACCTTAATTGCTGGTTCTGAGCTTAAATTTTTAGCCCATAAAAACCTGAGTTGCTCGTTACTAAGCAAATATGTAGGTAAACAATTTGCAGGAAATACTTCAGACGAAAAAACAGCTTTAGAAGCCTATTTTATCAACGATATTAACCTAAATTATGAATTAAAAACGGATAAAATTTTTAAACGAATAGCCCTAAATGCCCTTATTAACAATGCTTTTAATCAAAAATATGTTTCCAATGCTTATTTATATGGAGATGATTATATGAGCTATTTTCCACAAGCAGGTATCAACTTTTTGGTGGGCTTAACTCTGTATTTTTAAATTTAAAAAAACTTTTCTTTGATTTTTTTCCAACGATAATTTCGTATAAATTTTTCTTGTTCGGGGGTTACTAATTTAGGCTTATGGTTTTGTTTGGCTTGCCAATAGCCCTTTAGATAATCCATAAAAAGCAATGGTTTATCTTTTTTAAAGGCTAATTTTAGCCCTGCAATACTTGTTAAAACCCATCCGTAGCCCAAACGATAAAAGGCTTCGCCTTGTTTGTAGCGGGCAGCTTGGTTGTAGTTGGCGCCTGTAGGCTTTAGGTGTTTAATATGTAGATTTTCGTTGGTTACAATTTTCCAACCATAAAAACGAGCAATTAACTCATCGGCAGTATCCCAACCCATTTCGGGATGCAAACCACCTATTTGTTCAAAACAGGCTTTTCGATAGGCTTTAAAAGCTCCTCTGATATGGGTTCTATCGGTTAAGTTTTCTAAAATCCACTTGTTGTTTTTTTCTATATAAGCAAAACCACCAGCCATACCAACGGTTTTATCGGCTAAAAAATGTTGGATTATCGTTTCAAAATAATTTGTAGGTAAAATCAAATCAGCATCTAATTTTACGATTATATCAAAATTATTTTGGAGGAGCGATAATCCTTTGTTAAACGCCTGAATTACTTTGCTTCCTGGTAGATGTTCTGCACCGGACTGAATTTGTAAGAGTTCTATAAAGGAATATTTTTTAATAAAACTTTTGACGAACTGGGCTGTTCCATCGGTCGAATGGTCATCAACCACCACCACCTTTGTAGGCAAAACAGTTTGATTTACAACAGATTGCAATGTTTGAGCGATGTATAACTCTTCGTTGTGTGCTGGAATTACAAGGCTGTATGACAAGGTATTCATATAAAATGAGTGGATTTTTAAAGTTTATTTTTGCAAATTTTATTTGTTATAATTGTAAAATTACAAAATTTCTTTAGAAGTCCCCTTAACTAATTTCCCCTCGTAAAGAGGTTTCAAAAACTGTTTTAAAAATATTTCCCGAAATATTTTGTCCAATTAAATACATTATTTTACTTACCGCTGCTTCGGTAGTAATATCATTCCCCGAAATTACGCCTATATTTTTAAGTTGAATGCTGGTTTCGTACCGCCCCATTTGCACACTTCCACCCGAACATTGGGTAACATTTACAATAAAAATTCCTTTGTCGATAGCTGTTTTCAGAGCCTTGATAAAAGCCACATCCGTAGGTGCATTGCCCGAGCCAAAGGTTTCTAAAATAACCCCTTTCAAATTTTCAATAGACAAAAGTTGGTTGATAAAAGTGGTCGAAATACTCGGAAAAAGTTTTAAAATGAGTATGTTTTTGTCAAATTTTTTATGAACTTGTAAAGGTTTGCTGGGTTTGGGCAACAACAAATGTTCATCAACCTTTAAAAAAACACCCGATTCTGCCAAGGGTGGAAAATTTGGTGAAACAAAAGCCTCAAAATGTTCGGCACTTATTTTGGTAGTTCTATTGGCTCGGTATAATTTATATTCAAAATACAAGCAAACTTCGTTAATTAAAGGCAACTTATTTTTTTGTAACGAAGCTATTTGAATAGCGGTTATCAGGTTTTCTTTTGCATCGGTTCTTAAATCGCCTATGGGCAGTTGCGAGCCTGTAAAAATAATAGGTTTACTTAGGTTTTCAAACATAAAACTCAAAGCCGAAGCACTATAAGCCATGGTGTCTGACCCATGCAAAACCACAAATCCATCAAATTTATTATATTGATATTCAATAAGTTCGGCTGTTTGCATCCAAGCCTCAACACTCATGTTAGAAGAGTCGATGGGCTGGGGCAACGAAAGTGTTTCGATGGAACAATCTAACAATTCTAACTCTGGAATTTTATCTAAAAGTTCGGTAAAATTAAAATTAGAAAGGGCTCCTGTTTTTGGGTTTTTTATCATCCCGATGGTACCACCCGTATAAATGAGGGCTATTTTTGGTTGAGTCATTTTTGTCTAAAAATAGATGATTAAATTCTTAAAAAAAATAAAGAGGACTTCTAAAATACGAAGGTTTCTTTCCTTTTATAGTTGGTTTTTCTTTCTTGTTTTTTTATACATTTTTATACCTATCATCAATATAACAGATAATAAAATGATACCGAAGGTTCCGTAGATCCAATCAAAAGCACTTTTTAGAACAACTAAAAACACGACTGCAAAAAGGATTAGTGTGGCTATTTCGTTCCAAATTCTAAAAAAAGTGGAGCTGTATTTTACCTCATCTTTTTGTAATTGTTTAAATATTTGATGGCTTTTCCATTGATAAATATATAACAAACTTACAAAAAGTAGTTTTACATGCATCCAAGGTTCGTTTAAGTAACTTGGGATTTTGTAGAGCAATAAACCTCCTAAAATAAAGGTAATGATAGAACTCGGAATGGTGATAATATACCACAGCCGATGTTCCATGAGTTTAAATTGTTGGGTTAAAATTGTTTTTTGGGGTTCTGTTTTTTGTGCAGCTTCGGTATGATATACAAATAAACGAACCATATAAAACAAACCTGCAAACCAAGTGGTTACAAAAATAATATGCAACGATTTTAGGTATAAATAACCCATTTTACATGTATAGTTTAGACTTTTAAGCTGTAAAATTACATCTTTATAAGGAAATATGATAAAAAAACAGGTTAATTTTTCTTTAGTGGATTTCTAAAAATTCATTTTTAGAAGCCTGCTTTAATCAAAATCAAATCGAACTCCTGCCGAAATATTGTTTTGCTTGATTGGATTGTCTGCAAAAAATGGGTTTAAATCGTATTTAAAGTATAAGGATGTGTTTTTATAGCCAATATAAGTGCTTAAACCATAAATAAAATCGGAGGTGTTAAAATTATTTTTTTGCTTTATTTTTTCGAAGCCATCATCTTTATAATAAAATAATTGTTTGGTTTTTAAAGATACTCCTGCATAACCCCCAATTCCTAAACGAAAACTACGCTGGTTTTTAAAATATATTTCACCTTTTTTATTGATGCTTTTAGCACCAAAATCGAACTCGAAATGGGCTGGAAAAACCAATTGAACATGTCGTAAACGGCTATCTTTTAAGGCTTTTGGGTAAGTTTCGAGTTTGGTTTGGTTGCCATTTTTTACAAAAATTCGATTGTCTGTCGGTCGTAAATTATTATACATCACCGAAAATCCGTAGCGAACGTGCAAAAAATTATCGTTTTTAAACACCCGGGTATTATAATTATAACCCCATTCGTAAAAATGCGACCCTATTATTCTAAAATCAGAGTTTTCTAAATTTTTATTTTCGGTTAAAACGTTATTTAGTCCTAAGGCAAACGTAAAATGCGAAGTTGTTCGTTTGGGTTTGTAAATTTTTAAGGAGTCTTTTCCTGGTTGTTTATACCTCCATCGGGTAATAAAGCTCTTTTTATCAAGTTTTAAGGTGTCCGTTTTTAGTTTTCCATTGGCTAAATCGTTGATAATTAAGCTTAATTTTTCTTGTTCATCGTTTATTTTTAGTTCGATGGTTTGGGCAATAGTTTCTACTAATTTTTGTTTTATTTTAACTGCTTCTGCTTTAGAAATTTTCCCATTATTTACTAAATTTTCAACCGAATCAATTTTGTGTTTTAATAATTTTTTTTCTTTTTTAATCGTAATTTTTATAGTTTCGGTTACTTCTTTCATTTTGTTTTCATAGGTTTCTTGGGCTTGTAATTTTGCCAAAGATGCTAAAATAAAAAAGGCTACATAAAGGGTTGTTTTTTTCATAAGTATTTGTTTTTAAGGGTTATATGTTTATGCGTTTATAAGTTTATTAATTGTTTTCTGATAACGATAGGGAGTAAATATTCATAAATAGTTAATACGCAATCGCTAATCATTTGGTTTTTCATAATTTCTATTTACATACGCTTCTTTTACAAGTTTGTAATTAGTAGCAATTTTTTCGATTACTTTTTCTCTAAATCCTTTGATAACTTCGGTTTCTGTTTCATCTAAAAGATTTTTTAAGTCTATTTTTAATTTTGGAAATGTTTTTTTGTTGATAGTAGTTGTGTTTTCGGCAAGGCTATTTTCTGTAGATAATCCGTGTATTTGAGTCGTTTCAACGAGTTGATTATCTGTAATTTCTGTTGTTTTAAGTTCTGTGTTTTTATCAATATTTTTATTATGAGCCTCAGCTACGCTCATTTTTATTGTTTTTTTGTTTAAAAAAATGTTTTGTTTTCGTAAACTATCTTTTTCAATTACTACTTGTTGTATCGGTTTTTCATTCGTGTTTGTTGGTTTATAGGCTTCATTGGTCTGTTGAATATAAACCAAACCTAAAATAAGCAAAGCCGCAGCCACAGGAACATACAACAAAAACTTGTTTTTACTCTTTTTAGTAGGTTGTATTTGTTGTTGAATTTTTTTCCAAACCTTTTCAGATGGTTCAAGCATTCTATTGTTTAGCTTTTCAGCAAAATAATTTTCAGTGTTGGTTGGTTTGATGCTCATAGCGTTGTAATTTTTTAATATTTTCTTGTAATATTTTTCGTGCACGTGATACTTGTGATTTAGATGTGCCTTCGGTAATGTTTAACAAATCTGCAATTTCCTGATGTTTATAGCCTTCAATGGCATATAAATTAAATACAATTCGGTAACCTTCGGGCAGTTAGTCAATCAAAAATTGAATATCTTCTACCGAAATATCGGTAACATCTGTGGTATAATTTTCGTGAACAAGGTTTACATCTTCTGAAAAATAAATAGGTTTTTGCGTTCGTAAAAAACTAATACTTTCGTTAATCATAATTCGTCGTATCCACCCTTCAAAACTTCCTTTGTTTTGATAGTTATTTAGCATATCAAACACTTTTACAAAACCAGTAATCATCACATCTTCAGCTAAATGAGCATCTTTTATATACATCCTACAAACACTTAGCATTTTTCGTGAAAACAACTTATACAAACCCTCCTGAGCCGATGGTTCTTGCAAAAGTGCTTCAGCAATCAGTTTATCTAAAGAAGGTTTAAAAGGTATTGTTTTCATTAAAATTTGTTTACTTTTATTTCTACATTTTATCTATAAGACGCAAAAAAAGAATCAAAGGTTGCAACAGCCTAAAAAAAATTATTTTTTTTTTAAATATTTTAGAAACCCCCATAATTTAGTATTTTTGTAATTATCTAAAAATAAAACCGTATAAAAATGCAAAAAAAAGACTTTTTAATAGGTGCAATGGTAGGGCTATTCGTTGCCCTGCTTGCAAGCTATTTAGTTGTAAAATTAGTTTTAAAAAGCAATTTAATTGAACATTTTCAACTTATAAAAGTAGCGGGTAATTTGGGTAAAATTATTTCCTTAGGTGCTTTGTGTAACTTGGGTTTATTTTGGTATTTTTTGAAAAAAAATCAAGAATTTAGAGCCAGAGGGGTTGTTTTTGTTACTATTTTACTGACTATTTTAACCTTACTTTTATAAGCTAATTTAAAACAATTATAAATAGTTAAATTCTATAATATTCTTGCCTTTTATCATTGTTTAAATACTAAAATACCTTAAATTTGCAAGTTTCAAAAAATTATTTATTAATTATAATCTAAAAATATGTCAAAAGACATTCGAATTAAACAAGGTTTAAACCTACGGTTTAAAGGAAGTGCAGAAACAAAAACTTCTGATACTTCTCGCTCGAGAGTCTATGCCATCCTCCCTTCAGATTTTCATTTAGTAACCCCAAAAATGGTTGTTAAAGAAGGAGATGAAGTGCAAGCGGGTCAAGTTTTATTTTACTCAAAAGCTGATGAAGCTGTGAAATTTGTAGCACCTGTTTCAGGAAAAATTATCGAAATTGAACGAGGCGAAAAAAGAGTAATTACTGCTCTAAAAATTGAAGCCTCTAACTCCGATAGTTTTGTGGAGCATAGCCCAAAAAATCCTCAAAATTTAAGTGCTCAAGAAGTAAAAGAGCATTTGTTAAACTCGGGTTGCTGGCCCTTCATCAAGCAACGCCCTTATGATGTGGTAGCACATTCTACCGACACTCCTAAAGCAATTTTTATTTCTGCTTATGCAACGGCTCCGTTAGCGGCTGATGTTGAGTATGTTTTAGAAAATCGTTTAGAGGCTTTTCAAATAGGTATTGATGCACTTACAAAATTAACCTCCGGCAAAGTTCATCTTTCTGTAAAAGGTAAAGAAAAAAGTATTTTTGCAAATGTTAAAAACGTTTCATTACATCGAGTTTACGGACCTCATCCTGCAGGAAATGTAGGGGTGCAAATTGCAAAAATAAACCCTATCAATGCGGGTGAACGTGTATGGGTGGTAGCTCCTCAAGATGTTGCTGCTATTGGAGATTTGTTTTTAACAGGCAAATTTAATCCCAAACGAACTATTGCCTTAGTAGGTTCGGAAGTAAAAGAACCTCAATACTACTCTGCAATTACAGGAGCATCAATGGCTGATATTATAGGAAGTAAATTAAAAAATAAACATACTAATAGAATCATCAACGGAGATGTTTTAACGGGTAAAAAATCATCAGAAAATGGATATTTAGGTTTTTATAATCAAGAAATTTCTGTGATCCCTGAAGGTAATGAATATCGTTTGTTTGGTTGGATGCCTTTCTTATATCCAAGCATCCATAGTATGAGTAAAACATCGTTATCGTTTTTAACTCCTAAGAAAAAATATTCACCAACTACTAATTTAAACGGAGAAGAACGTGCCTTAGTAGTTACTGGTGAAATGGAAAAAGTAATGCCTTTAGATATTTATCCGATGCAATTATTAAAAGCTTGTTTGGTAAATGATATTGAAAAAATGGAAAACTTAGGCATCTATGAAGTCGCCCCCGAAGATTTTGCTTTAATTGATTATATAAACACCTCAAAATTAGAGGCACAAAGTATAATAAGAGAAGCTTTAGATGTAATGATTAAAGAAGTAGGATAAATTATATGAAAGCAATAAGAAATATAGTAGATAAACTTAAAACCCCTTTTGAAAAAGGGGGTAAGTTAGAAAAATTTGCTCCCGCTTTTGGTGCTTTAGACACATTTTTATTTGTGCCTAACCATACCACTAAACATGGAGCTCATGTTCGAGATGCGATAGATTTAAAACGAACTATGATGGTGGTAGTTTTAGCCTTAGTTCCTGCACTTTTGTTCGGCATTTATAATGCAGGATATCAGCATTTTATTCAAATTGAAGGCTCTGATATGAGCTTTGGAAATTTATTTTTACATGGTTTATGGAAAGTCCTTCCGATGATTGTGGTTTCGTATGGAGTAGGTTTGGGTATTGAATTTGCCTTTGCAATTTGGAGAGGTCACGAAGTAAACGAAGGATTTTTAGTGTCTGGTTTACTAATTCCTATGGTTATGCCTATTGATTTACCTTTATGGATGCTTGCTATTTCGGTTGCATTTGCCGTAGTTATTGGTAAAGAAGTATTTGGAGGAACAGGGATGAACATTTTTAACCCAGCCTTGTTAGCACGTGCCTTTGCCTTTTTTGCGTATCCAACGTTTATGTCTGGAGACAAAATTTGGGTGAGTGATGCCATCAATACCGATGCTATTTCAGGTGCAACCATTTTAGGAACGTTAGCACAAAGCAAAGAAGTAAGTTACTCTTTTTATGATATGTTTATGGGCTTTATACCAGGTTCTATTGGAGAAACATCTACATTAGCAATTTTAATAGGAGCCGTTATACTTATTGCAACCGGAGTTGGAAGTTGGAAAATTATGGTTTCTGGAGTTGTAGGAGCAGCTGTAACAGCACTTGGCTTTAATGCATTAGGCTTAACCGCTTTAATGAATTTTGATTGGACAAGTCATTTAATAGTAGGTGGTTTTGCTTTTGGTATTGTGTTTATGGCAACCGACCCCGTTTCGGCTGCCCAAACCGAACGAGGCAAATGGATTTATGGTTTCTTAATAGGTTTCTTTAGTATTTTAATACGTGTATTTAACCCTGCCTATCCAGAAGGAGTTATGCTTGCTATTTTATTGATGAATACCATTGCACCAACCATTGATTATTTTGTGGTAAATAGTAATATAACCAAACGTAAAAAGCGATTGGCAAAATCAAAACAAATTAAAACCGCTTAGTTATGAATACAGAAAAAAATAGTTATACCTTTTTGTTTTCAACAATAATGGTAATTGTTGCTGCTTCAATATTGGCATTTGCATCATCTACTTTAAAACCAGCTCAAGACGCAAATGTTCGAAACGAGAAAAGACAATATATATTAAAGTCATTTGGAGTAGATGTTTCTAGGGAACAATCAGAAAAAAACTATAAAAACTATATAAAAAGTGAATTAGTTTTTGATGAAAATGGCAACGAACTAAGTAAAGATGCTTTTAGTGTTGATTTATCAAAAGAAAAAGGGAAATACCCTGTTTTTAATGCTGAAAAAGATGGTGAAAAATTCTTTGTAATACCCGTTAGAGGAATGGGGCTTTGGGATGCAATTTGGGGATATGTTTCTATTGATGAAAAAATGAAGATTGATGGGATAGTTTTTGACCACAAAGCAGAAACGCCTGGCTTAGGAGGAGAAATTACACAAGAGTATTTTACAAAACAATTTATTGGAGAAAGTATTTTTGATGCTAATGGGTTATTTCATGGATTAAAAGTTACAAAAGGATATGCGGATAAAGAAAACAAAGAAGATGGGCAAGTAGATGCCATCTCTGGAGCAACTTTAACAGGAAACGGGGTTACAGAAATGTTGATTTCTGATTTAAAACCATATGAAAAGTATTTAAAATCACATAAAAAATAATCAATATGTCAAACACAAAAAACGAAAGATTATTTTCAAAAAGTAATATTAAACTGATAACAAATCCGTTTAATGATGACAACCCTATTACTGTTCAGGTTTTAGGAATATGTTCAGCACTTGCCGTAACCGTTCAAATGAAAAACGCATTTGTTATGGCACTTTCTGTTACAGCAGTGGTTGCATTTAGCAATGTTATTATTTCGCTTATCCGAAATTTAATCCCCAGCCGAATTCGAATTATAGTGCAGTTAGTTATAGTTGCCTTGTTAGTAATCTTAGTTGACCAGGTGCTTAAAGCATATTCGTATGATGTGAGCAAACAATTATCAGTATTTGTAGGACTTATTATTACAAACTGTATTGTTATGGGACGATTAGAAGCCTTTGCATTAGGAAACACTCCTTGGAAATCATTTTTAGATGGTGTTGGTAACGGCTTAGGATATGGTATTATACTTTTAATTGTAGCTTTTTTTAGAGAATTATTTGGCTCTGGTAAAATTTGGGGCTACGAAGTATTAGGTAATCCTGTCGAGAAAACAGGGCTATACGGAATGGGCTATGTTAATAATGGTTTTATGTTATTAGCACCAATGGCACTTATTGTAGTAGGAGTTATTATTTGGGTTCAACGAAGTGTTAATAAAAAACTAATCGAAAAAAAATAAACAATTATGATGGAATACATAAATATATTCGTTAAATCCATTTTTATTGATAATATGGTATTTGCATACTTCTTAGGTATGTGTTCATATTTAGCGGTTTCTAAAAAAGTAACAACAGCAATAGGTTTAGGCTTAGCAGTAACCTTTGTTCAGATAATTACCGTTCCTATGAACTATTTGATTTATAAATACGTTTTAGAGGCAGGTGCTTTGAGCTGGTTAGACCCCAGTTATGCAACATTAGATTTGAGTTTCTTAACTTTTATTTTATTTATTGCATCGGTAGCAACTATTGTACAGCTAGTAGAAATGATTGTTGAAAAGTTTTCTCCATCACTTTATAATTCTTTGGGTATTTTCTTGCCTCTTATTGCCGTAAACTGTGCAATTTTAGGAGGTTCTTTGTTTATGCAACTAAGAGTAGATGCCGGAACTTATCAAAACTTAGGGCATGTAGCAACTTTTGCTCTATCATCAGGAATAGGATGGTTAATAGCAATTGTAGCCTTAGCTGCAATTCGTGAAAAAATGGAATACTCAAACGTATTACCTCCTTTACGAGGTTTAGGTATTACATTTATAGTAACCGGGCTTATGGCTATTGGATTTATGAGTTTTGGAGGAATAAACCTAAACGCATTTAACAAAAAACAAGAAGTAAAAAAAGAAGAAATAAATCTGGCAAATATAGATACAATAAACATTGTTAAAGATAATGTTTTTAAAGATTCGGTATCTATTGCGAAATAATAAATTAAAAGTAAAATTATGACACAATTAATTATATTATCCATTATTGCATTTTTATTTTTAATTATGCTTTTTGTAGGTTTACTATTATTTGCAAAAGCTAAATTAGTAAATTCAGGTGATGTAAAAATAAAAATTAATGGAGAAAACGAAATAGATGTAGCAGCAGGAAGCACACTTTTAACTACCTTAGGTAATGCTAAAATATTTTTACCTTCCGCTTGTGGAGGTGGAGGCTCGTGCTTGCAATGCAAATGTATAGTAAAAAGCGGTGGAGGCGAACCCTTACCAACCGAAATCCCAAACTTTACCCGAAAAGAACTTGCTGAAGGCTGGAGATTGGGCTGTCAAGTGAAGGTAAAACAAGATATGGCTATCGAAGTTCCAGAAGAAGTCTTCGGAATTAAAAAATTTGAAGCAACTGTGTTTTCAAACTATAGTGTGGCCTCATTTATCAAAGAATTTATTGTAGAACTACCTGAAGATATGCACTATGAAGCAGGTGGATACATACAAATTGAAATACCTTCTTGTGAAATAAAATATACCGATATTGATATTACAGCACACCCAGTAGAACATCCGGGAGAGCCCGAAAAATTCAAAGCAGAGTGGGATAAATTTAACCTTTGGCCACTTGTAATGAAAAATAATGAATTGGTAGAACGTGCCTATTCAATGGCTTCATATCCTGCAGAAGGAAGAAAAATTATGCTTAACGTTCGGGTAGCAACCCCCCCCTGGGACAGAGCTGCTAACGGCTGGATGAAAGTAAACCCCGGTGTAGCTTCGTCATATATTTTCTCTCTAAAAGCAGGCGATAAGGTAACGGTTTCGGGCCCTTATGGAGAATTTTTCATCAATAATTCTAATGCTGAAATGCTTTATGTGGGTGGAGGAGCAGGAATGGCGCCTATGCGTTCACACTTATATCATTTATTCAGAACCTTAAAAACAGGTAGAAAAGTAACGTATTGGTATGGAGGACGTTCTAAAAGAGAATTATTCTATGTTGATCATTTTAGAGCCTTAGAAAAAGATTTTCCTAACTTTAAATTTTACATAGCTTTATCTGAACCATTACCGGAGGATAATTGGAAGGTGAAAGACGGAGTAAATGGTGAAGGAGATGGTTTTGTAGGTTTTATACATAACGTAGTAATAGATAATTATCTAAAACTACACGATGCCCCTGAAGATATAGAATTTTATTTCTGTGGACCTCCAATGATGAATAATGCCGTTGTAAAAATGTGCGACGATTGGGGAGTGCCAAAAGAAAACGTTCGTTTTGACGATTTTGGAGGATAACAAACCAAATTTTATAAAAACATACCCCAATAAGTATACATTGGGGTATTTTTCATGATAAAAAAATTAAGAATACTTATTTACCCAACCCAGATTTAATATTAGTTTACAAATAAAAAAGGGCTTATTTATTCTTTTGTATGAATCAATCGGGTTAGTTTGATAGACATATCGGTTAAAATAACTTTTGCATTTCCGTTTCGTTCAATATGGTAGATAGCATCTGAAAGTTCAAAAAAAATAGAATGTATGTTTTTACTATGCACAAAAGGAGCAAATTTTTCGAGAGTAAAATTTTCGATAGTTGGTTCAAAAAAAATTAATTTTTCAGCTTTATAATTTAATAAAAATGCTTGCCGGAACACATCAATACAATAATTTAAAAATTGTTTTTGAGTTTCTCTACCCAAGGCAGCAATGGTATCGCTCCACTGTAAAATATCTCGAATAACCGAGGGGTTGTTTCGGGCTTTAAAAGCTACCCGAACCCACGTTACAAACCATTCTTCGAACGGATGTTCACTATCAGTTTGATTAACAAGTTGCAGAGCTTTGTTGTAGTTTCCTTGTGCCCGATGAGCTATTTTTAAGGCTTCTTTTTCGGCTAAATTATATTTTTCTTGTAACTTTGTAGCAATAGAATGCTCGCTTAAACCTCCAAATTCGATTAACTGACAACGAGATAAAATGGTTTGAAGTATATCTTTTTTGTTTTCGGCAATCAGTATAAAGATGGTTTGAGCAGGTGGTTCTTCGAGGAGTTTTAGGAGTTTGTTGGCAGCCGGAATATTCATTTTATCAGCCATCCAAATAATCATAATTTTATAACCCCCTTCATACGATTTTAAAGCTAAGGCTTTCATAATTTTGTGTGCCTCATCCACCCCAATTTGTCCTTGTTTTTTTTCGACACCAATGTGTTGATACCAATCATACAGGCTTCCGTAGCAATTTTGGCTTAAGAAACCTCTCCATTGCCCCAAAAAATTGGCACTCACTTGGTGTGTTTTTATCTCATCGTTAGTCGCTACGGGGTATACAAAATGAATATCGGGGTGCGAAAAGTGTTCAAATTTAAGATTACAAGTTTCGTTTTGGGTGTGGTTTTCACCGTTGGTATTTTGGCATAAAATATATTGACTATAAGCAATTGCCATAGCCAGCGTGCCTGTTCCTTCAGCCCCAATAAACAGCTGTGCATGAGGTATTCTGCCAGCATCGGCACTTTTGGTAAGGTGTTTTTTGATGTAGTCTTGTCCGACAATTTCACTGAAAAGCATGTGGCAAAGATAGGTATTTTTATAAACTTTTAAATTGAGTTTTATTTTATATATTTGCGAGATAAAAAATAAAACTTGAATTTCATTAAAAAATTAGTATCGAACCACTTATTGATGAGTGGTTTTTATAAAGGGATTTCTGGACTATCGTTGTTTGGTTCTATACCAATTTTAGTTGATTTAATGGGCAACTCTGTTTATGGGTTGTGGATTTTGATTTATGCTTTTTTTCAGTGGGTTTTGTTATTAGATTTTGGAATTTCAAGTGTTTTAAAAACTAAACTACCCTTATTTATAGAACAAAATAAAACTGATTTAATTTTAAAATATATTAAAACCACTTATTTTTATTCTACTATTATTGCTCTTGTAATTTTTACTTGTTCTTTTATTTTTATACACCTTTTTTCTTTTACAAATTTTTTAAACATTACATTTTTTGATGAGGTTTTTGTAAAAAAAATCATTTTACTTAATATTTTCTTTTTTTGTATAAATTTTATTTTTAATATCCATAAATCTTTATTTGTTGCTTTTTTAAGGGGTAAGTTTGCGGAACAGTCTATAGCTGTTTATCAATTTTTGTTTTTGTTATCTTTAGCCTTCAGCATTCCTTTTTTGAAAACAAAAGATGCCACTTTTATTATTGTATATGTAAGTGTTCTGAATGGGTTTATAAGTATTTTAACAAATATTGCTTATACTTGGTATCTATTTCATATTGAAAAAATTAGATTTATATCAAAAGATTTTATAAATCAAACTTTTAAAAATGAATTGCTTAGTTTGGGATTTAAATTTATGATTATACAAATTGGAGGTTTAGTTTTGTTTAGTTCTGATAATTATATTTTATCAAACGCATTTAAACCTTCGGAAATTGTATTATTTGACAATGTTTATAACAAACTTTTTCAAATACCTTTGATGATTTTTTTTGCAGCTTTATCTCCGTTATGGTCGATGTTTGCAAGTCAATATGCTGCCAAGCAAAAAGATATAATTTTAAAAACTTTCAAAAAATTTAATTTTTTGTTTTTATTTTTAATTGTTTTTGTAATAATATTAACTTTAATAAGCCCACATATACTGAGGTTTTGGTTACATATTGATATAAATTTTGACAACTCTTTGATAGTATTATCTGCATTTGCAATTATACTAAAACTCTATGTAACGTTTTATACCTTTTTTTTAAGTGGTGTGGGTAAATTAAATATCTATTTAGGATTACTAATAACAAGTATTATTTTTAAGTTTTTACTTTCATATTTTTTTATATCTTTGGGGCTCAAAATAAATAGCGTGTTATGGGCAACAATTATTGTTCTTGTAGTTTGGAGTATACTAATCCCATATGTAAGTTATTCTATTGCAAGAAAAGTAAATTGTTCAATTATAAATTAAGAAGTCGATGTCAATTATTAGTTATCGAAAAATTTTAGGAATTAACTTTCTAAATGGAACTTCTAAAAACGCTTTTGATTTTATCGTAAAAAATGGAGGGTTACTTACAGTCCCCGCCGCTCCTGGTTTAGCAAACATACCTAATGATTCATTATATTACAAAGCATTATTAGAATCGGATTTAGTGATTCCTGATAGCGGTTATATGGTTTTGATTTGGAATTTAATTTCAAAAGATAAAATAAAAAAAACATCTGGGTTGCGTTTTATAAACACGTTTTCAAAAAATATTTCGTGTGTTAAAAATGAAACTTTTTTACTGGTAAACCCAAACGATGTAGAAGGACGGTTAAATAATGATTATTTTGAAAAATTGGGAGTTGCAGCTCAAAATATTGAGTTATATTCTGCTCCTTTTTTCACTACCACTTTTGATGATTTTATATTGTTAGAAATTATAAATAAACAAAAGCCAAAATTTATATTTTTGAATATTGGTGGAGGTATCCAAGAGAAATTAGGATTATTTATTAAAAATAATGCTAACTATAAACCCGCTATTATGTGCACGGGTGCTGCCATTGCCTTTAAAACCGGTAAGCAAGTAAAAATACCTTCGTTTATAGACAAATTATATTTAGGCTGGTTTGTCAGAATATTATCAAACCCAAAATTGTATTTTAAAAGATATTACAATAGCATTGGGCTATTAAAATTGATGATAAAGCATAAAGATAAAAAATATAACAAAAAACACACACTATCATAACCTTTTAACGAACTAATTTTTAAAAAGGACTTTTTGTAATCAAATGAATTTTTAGAAGTCCTCTTAATTAATAAAAAATTATTAACATCAAAAAATAAAAAAAATGAAAAAACCTATTTCAATCCTTATCGTTAGTCTTTTTATTTTGACTAACACCTCTTGTAATAAAGAAAAAGTTAATGATTCAACACTCGGTAACTCAAAAGATGAGGTGGTTGAATTAACAGTAGAGTTTATTAGTCCAGTAAATGATAAGTTTCTATTATTTTACACGGTAAACCCAGATGCAGTATTAACAGATAAATACGCACTAAAAAACTATACTTATGGAAGTCCCGAAATGCAAAAAACAGTTTTTAAATTTCCTCCCGGAGCATTACCCTACAAGATAAGATTAGATGTTGGAGAGAACCAATCTGTTGAGAGTTTAATAATAAAAAACATATCAATTAAATATAAAAACAAAGTAATAGATGGTGATTATGGTAATTTTATGAAGTATTGGGGTTCAAACGAATCTATTAAATTTAATGAAGAAACATTGAGGTTTGATATTATCCAAATAAATGGAATAAAAGACCCTCTATTTATATCTAATCCAGATTTGGACAGAGAGTTAAAGAATTTATATCAATAATGATATGATTTCGGATTTATGTTGTTTTTGTATCTATGCCTGTTACATATAATGTGTAGTTTTATCGAGTTATTTACTTAAGGTGGCTTCTAAAAATTCATTTTTATTCTAAAAAGTTCTTTTTAAATTTTACCTTCTACTTCTTAAAAATAACAAATTTTTAGAAGAAAACCAATTTTTAGAAGCCACCTTAAATCATACATTCAATATCTTTAAAATTTTAAATAAATTTTGTGCTTTTTTGCCCATTCTTTGATTTCTTTGTGTAAATCCTATAACACAAAAAACTCAAACAATGCACAAAGTTTCATAAAGATTGGAATAATATTTATGTAAATAATTCGATAGTTTTATTTCATAACAATAGGTTCATTTCAATATTTTGTTACCATTTTTTTATGCTTTTTTGGGAACATAATAAATAAGGTGCAAGATTTTTAAACAATTGTTAAATAATCGCACACTTGATATTGAAAAAATGTATAAATATCAATAAATTAAAAAAAATTAGTTTTTCAGTAAATCTTAAATAAGGGGTTTTTAGAGATAACCTATGAATAGACTATAAATAACATGAGCAAATCAGTATTTTTTTATTTTTTTATTTTTTTATTTTCACTGATGTTTCTCATAGTAGATATGAGTATAATTGTGAAAATATCCTTTTTAATAAATCTATTTTATATTGGTTATATTGCTCACTACAATATTTATAAAGAGCCTTTTTTTTCTCCCCTTTTAGGTGTTTTTGTAGTCTTCAATATTCTTTTTTTTATAATAGCTCCATTAATTCAAATCGACTACATAGTAACGATGAGGGGTTATACTTATGGCAACGGGGGTTCGTTTATACAAAATTATCCTTATATTGAAAATGAAATAATACAAATCAATTTGTATATATTTTTATTCAATCTAATTTTTTTTAATACATATAAATTTTTAAATAAGATAAAAATTAAGCCCTCTCCTTACTATATATCATACAATAACTCACCAAAAGTAATTTTAATACTTGCTATAATATCTATTTTAATTGTTTTAATAAATGTTAAAACAATTATTTTTCAATTTCAAAACGACTTTTATAAAGAGGTTGAGATTTCATCTACTTCTACTTATATGTTGATACAAAAATTTTTATTTTTTATACCTCTTTCCGGAGTTATTCTGGCTTATAATTATTTAAAAATTACTAATAACAAAAAGTCAAAAAACTATTTTATAATATTACTCTTATTTGTGTTTTTTTTAGGACTAGTTTTTATTTTAAAAAACCCTTTAACAGAAAAAAGAAATGCTTTAGGTCCAATTTATATTTTAGTTTTATATTTAGTTTACAAAAATATATTAAACACAAATTATAAGGTAATGCGTTTCATGATAATTTCGATGGTAATAATTTTCCCTTTGCTTACTGTAATTACGCACTCAAGAAATTCATTAACACAAATGATTAACAAACCTAGTATTATAATTAATAATTTTGAGTATTTACATGTGTCAGATGCCTTTAATTCTTTGCACTACGATGCGTATCCTAATTTTTTAGCCACAGTCGATTATTTTCATAGTAAAAAAATTATTTATGGAGAGCAATTAGCACCCACTATTTTATTTTTTGTTCCGAGAAGTGTCTGGAAAGACAAACCAGAAGTTACTGGTTTTAAAATTGGCAATTATCTAATAAGAAAATACAAATTCAATTGGAAAAACTTATCAAATCCATACATTTCTGAGGGGTATATTAACTTTGGTTTTGTTGGTATTATATTGTTTGCGATTATATTAGCAGGAATTTTTGTTTTTTTTATTCGGTGGCTAAAAAGTGATGATATATTAAAAAATATGTTTTCTTTCTACTTTGCAATCTATCTAATGTATTTTTTACGGGGTGATCTAGCAAATGGTTTTGCTTATTTTGTATCTTATTTAATGGCAATGTATGTTGTTCCAAAAATTATTTTTCTACTTGTAAATAGTTATGATAGCAAAACTAAACTCCCTAAAGATAATTAGTTTTTTATTATTTATAAATTCTTTTTTTATAATAATTCCCAATAAATATAGGGCTTACCCTATAATTTTGTTGTTGTTTTTTTTAATAATTTACTTTTTTAGATCTAAAAAAGTAAATTTTATGTATCCATATTTTATTAAAAATTCAATACTGTATTTTTTGTATTGCATAAGCCTATTATACTCGTCAAACTTAGAATATGGTTTTACAAAAATTTCAACAACAGCAGCTTTATTTGCATTTCCTCTTATATTTACATTTTTAAAAAGTATAGATTATAAATTGACTGACAAGCAATTATTAAAATTATTCATTGCTTTTATAAGTAGTGTATTACTATTCTTAACGATTACATTTATAAAATTTTATAACCTACCCGATTATACGCTGAAAAGCACCATTATTCATTACTCAAATTTAGTGAATATAAATTTGGGTTTATATAACATCCACGCTATTTATCTATCAATGGCTATTGGAATAGCTATCCTATTACTTTTAACTATTTATTTTCAATTAACGGCAAAAAAATATAAACTACTTTTAATTATTATATTTCTTTATTTGTCAGTGTTTTTAATAATACTCGAAAGGCGTTTGCCCACATTTTCTTTGTTTTTTACTTTATTACTATTCATATTTCATTATTTTAAAAAAATTAAGTATTTTATCGGCAGTTTATTTGTTTTAGCTATTATGTTCATGGCTTACAATACAGCACTTCCCAAATATCAAAATCAAAATAGATATGCAGATATTGTAAAAAATATTGCAGAAAACGATACACTTTCATCAATCAGCATACGAAAAAATATTTATAAAATTACCATAGAAAGTTTTAAAGAAAGCCCACTAATTGGCTATGGAATAGGCGATGTGCAAGATGTTTTAAATAAAAAGTATTTAAAATTGGGGAATCATTATTATAAAAAACAATATAACCCTCATAATCAGTATATTACAATTTTACTATATGTTGGAATAATTGGTTTTTTTGTTGCTTTTGTTTTCTTTTTTCAAAAAATTTATTATTCTTTTAAATATAATTTTTTATGCTTTCTTTTTTACACTTTCTTTTTTATAAATTTTCTATCCGAAAGTTTGCTCGACAGAGAAATTGGTGTAATTATGTTTGCTTTTTTTGAAAGTTTACTATTATTTAAGGGGACTTCTAAAAATTGGTTTTCTAATGAAAATTTGTAATTTTTAAGAAGAACTTTTTGCAATAAAAATGAATTTTTAGAAGTCCCCTTAAAAACTACAATTACCATAAATATTCATAAAATTGTTTCGTTTCGGCAAAACATTTATCCCAAGAGTATTTTTTTGAAATTTCAAACCCCTTTTCTATTAACTCTTTTTTATGTGATTGGTTTTTAATTTTAAGTAGTTCGGCATTTAAAAAAGAGGTGTGTAGGCTGTTTAATAAAATTCCATTGCCCTCGGTAATTTCAGCCACCGAGCTTCCATTATAAGCAACCACTACACAACCAGCTCTCATAGCCTCTACAACCGGTATTCCAAAACCTTCATAGTAGGAAGGATACAAAAACGCTTCGGCAAAATTATACAAAATATTAAGTTCCTTATTACTTATATCAGATAGCAAAACTATTTTTTTATGCACTTCGGGTGGTATTTTTTTTAATTCCCTATTGGTAAATGCAGAACCCACTACTACTAATTTTTTATCAGTAGTATTGATAAACTCAACTACAAAATCAAAATTTTTATACCCCGCCCGGGAGCCTACATATAAAAAAAAAGGTTCGGTTAATTGGTTGTTTTTTAAAATTTCATAAGCAGAAAACGTTTTATTAAACAAAGGTTTATAATCATCACTCACCCCTTGATAAATAATTGCAATTTTTTGTTTATTTTGAGGTGGACAAAATTTTAGCAAATCTTTATATGTATGGTTAGAAATACAAATAATTCCTTTAGATCGTTTAATTGCATTGTATTTTAAATAATTATGAATACTTTTGTTTATAAATGGAGCAAAGTAATTATGAGTAAAATCATGAATGGTAGTAACTTCAATTTGATTATTACATTTTTTTAAAGCTCTATAATAACTCGAATGATAGATAAATTTTTCGTTACTTTTAAAACTTGAAATTGGAAATAACCTGCTTTGTAAATCGTTTTTAGGATAAATCCTTAGGCGTTTTTCTTCTGAAAAACTCAATTGCTTTCGGTGAAAATTTGAATTGACGTTGGAGTCTTCAAAAAAGGAAATATTCTGATTGTTTTCTTCTAAAAAATGCCTAATTAATTCATACCAATAATTTGAAATCCCTCCATTAAATTCCTTCGAAAAAATTAAATTATCATAAAGTATATTCATAAAACCTTATATTATAAAAAAAAATATTTATTTTGCAAAGTAACGTAATTTTATTGTTTTTTTTCGTTATATGTAAAGGGGGCTTCTAAAAATTCATTTTTATTACAAAAAGTTATTTTTAAAAACATAAATTACAACAATATTTGATATAAAACTACCTACTATAATGAAACAAATTTTAATAACAGGTGCTGCTGGGTTTTTAGGTTCGCATTTATGCGACCGATTTATAGCCGAAGGCTATTTTGTGATGGGAATGGACAACCTAATTACAGGTGATTTAAAAAATATTGAACATTTATTTAAAGATAAAAATTTTGAATTTTATCATCACGATGTGAGTAAATTTGTGCATGTCCCTGGTAAATTAGATTATATACTTCATTTTGCCTCGCCTGCCAGCCCTATCGATTATTTAAAAATACCGATTCAAACACTCAAAGTGGGATCGCTTGGCACACACAATTTGTTAGGTTTAGCACGGGTTAAAAAAGCTCGAATTTTAATAGCCTCAACATCTGAAGTTTATGGAGATCCATTGGTGCATCCACAAGCAGAAGAATACTATGGAAATGTAAACACCATTGGTCCACGAGGGGTTTATGACGAGGCAAAACGTTTTCAAGAATCTATTACCATGGCATACCATACTTTTCATGGGTTAGAAACTCGGATTGCCCGTATTTTTAATACCTATGGTCCTCGAATGAGGCTCAACGATGGACGTGTAATTCCCGCATTTATTGGTCAGGTACTTCGAGGAGAAAATTTAACCGTTTTTGGAAATGGTAACCAAACCCGTTCGTTTTGTTATGTGGACGACCAAGTAGAAGGTATTTACCGGTTATTACTTTCAGACTATCCTTTGCCTGTAAACATTGGTAATCCAGACGAAATAACCATCAAAGATTTTGCCGAAGAAATCATAAAACTAACCAATACCACTCAAAAAATTATTTTTAAAGATTTACCCGTAAACGACCCACTGCAACGGCAACCAGATATCACAAAAGCCAAAGAAATTTTAGGTTGGGAGCCCAAAATAAACCGTTCAGAAGGGATGAAAATAACCTACGATTATTTTAAATCACTCTCAACGGAAGAACTTTTAAAAGAAGAACATAAAGATTTTAAAAAATTTATACATTAAAAATGCCACCAAAAACAGGAAGATTTTCAGGTTATATTCGACCTTTTTCATACGTTGTTGATATTTTAATTATTAATATACTGGCTAATTATATGTTAGACAGCACATTAAATGTATTTCTATATCACATTTTTATTACTATAAGCTGGGTGATTATTGCGCTTCGGGTACATTTTTATGAAGTTTATCGATTCACAAAAATCATTGAAATTTTTGAAAGTGTCTTAAAACAATATTTCCTGTTTTTTTTAATAAATTTTGCATTTATAGGGTTTTATCTACGCTTTTCAGACCCATCAGACATTATAAAATACATAACAATATCTATCGTTTTAATAACTGTTATTAAACTTTCTATTTATTTTTCATTACAAAAATTTAGAGTATTATTTGGAGGTAATTTTAGAAGAGTTATAATTGTAGGAACAGATAAAAAAGCAAAACAATTAGTTGATTTTTTTACAAATAATCCTAATTATGGTTATAAATTAGTAGAAGTTTATAGCCTAAAAAAAAATCATAAAAAAGAAGAAATTGACACAATATTTAATTTTATAATTGATAAAAAAATTGATGAAATTTATTGCTCTATGGGCGAAATGACGAATAATCAAGTGAATTTATTTATAGATTTTGCCGATAATAATTTAAAAGTTTTAAAATTTTTGCCGGACAACAAAGAGCAACTATTAGCCAGAAATATTATTTTTGATTATTACGATTATATTCCTGTAATCTCACTCCGAAAAATTCCTTTAGAAGAAGTTCAAAACAAATTTACAAAACGTTTATTTGATATTGTTTTTTCGCTTTTTATTATTGTTTTTTTATTATCGTGGCTTACCCCTATTTTAGCCCTGCTTATATACATAGAATCAAAAGAATCTCCCTTTTTTAGACAAAAAAGAAACGGACTTAATTACAAAGAATTTTTATGTTTTAAATATCGTTCCATGCACCAAAACGATAGTGCAGATTTGCACCAAGTTTCTAAAAACGACCCAAGAATAACCAAAATTGGTAGGTTTATACGAAAAACAAGTATAGACGAATTACCTCAATTTATAAATGTTTTATTAGGAGACATGTCTGTTGTGGGGCCTCGTCCACACATGGTTAGCCATACAGAAATGTATGCCAAAAAAATTGATAAATTTATGGTTCGCCACTTTATAAAACCAGGAATTACAGGTTTAGCACAAACCAAAGGTTTTAGAGGGGAAGTAGAAACAGATCACGACATCATAAATCGAGTAAAATATGATATTTTTTATCTTGAAAATTGGACACTATTATTAGATATTAAAATAATATTATTAACTATTTATAACGCATTAAAAGGCGATAAAAAAGCATATTAAATGAACTCTTTAGTATCTATAATTACTCCAACGTTTAATTCAGCAAGTTATATTGCCGAAACGATACAATCGGTTCAAAATCAAAGCTATACAAACTGGGAAATGATTATTGTGGACGATTGTTCTACAGATGCAACCCTCGAGATTATTAAAAAAATTCAAGAAACCGAATCACGAATACAACTACATAGACTACAAAAAAATTCAGGAAGTGGCATTGCCCGAAACATAGGTATTCAATATTCAAAAGGTAAGTATTTAGCGTTTTTAGATGCTGATGATTTATGGATGCCAAATTTTATCAAAAAAAGTATTCAAACCATTCAGGTAACTAATATTCATTTTGTTTTTGCTTCCTATAAAAGATCTGATGAGAATTTAAATTATATATATTCTGATTTTATTGCACCTAAGCAAGTTACTTATTCAGATGTGCTAAAAAGCAATTCTATAGGTTGTTTAACGGCTTTTTTAGATATTGAAACCTTAGGTAAAAAATATATGCCTAGCATTCGGAAACGTCAAGATATGGGCTTATGGGTTCAATATTTAAAAGAAATTCCGTATGCATATGGCATTCAAGAACCTTTAGCCACCTATCGGATTCGGCAAAATTCACTTTCTAGAAAAAAAACAGATTTGATTAAATTTCAATGGGAGTTTTACAGAAATGTAGAGGGTTTATCGGTTATAAAATCAACTTATTATTTGTTAAATTGGATGGTAAGAGGTTATTTAAAGTATCGAAATTAATTTTTTAACTTTAAAATTATATCTTTGTATTTAGAAAAATTCTAAATAAACCATGCTAAATATTTCAAATATTCGTCAAGATTTTCCTATTTTAAACCAAACGATTAACGGAAAACCGCTTATTTACTTTGATAATGCGGCCACTTCGCAAAAGCCATTGCAAGTGATAGCTGCAGAAACTAAATATTATACAGAAATCAATGCAAATATTCATAGAGGAGTGCATAGCTTGAGCCAAAAAGCAACCGATGCGTACGAACAAGCCCGAATAACCATTCAAAAACACCTCAATACTAAACATCCTTTTGAAGTTTTGTTTACCACAGGTACCACAATGAGTATCAATATGGTAGCATCTGGTTTTGCACAATTATTAAAGCCCAACGACGAGGTTTTAATTTCAGCTCTGGAGCATCATAGTAATATTGTGCCTTGGCAAATGCTTTGCAAAAAAACAGGAGCTCTTTTAAAAGTGCTTCCTATCAACACAAAGGGCGAAATGTGCCTTGATGAATTAGATACTTTGCTCTCTAAAAAAACTAAAATAGTATCCATCAGTCATATTTCTAATGCTTTAGGCACCATCAATCCTATAAAAATTATCATTGATAAAGCTCACCAAGTAGGTGCTGCTGTCATGATAGACGGTGCCCAAGCCGTGCCTCATTTGAATATAGATGTGCAAGAATTGGATTGTGATTTTTATGCGTTTTCAGGGCATAAAGTATGTGCACCCACAGGTATTGGGGTTTTGTATGGCAAAGAAGAATGGCTCAACAAACTACCACCTTTCATGGGTGGAGGCGAAATGATAAAAGAAGTTACCTTTGAAAAAACAACCTATGCTGGTTTACCCTTTAAATTTGAAGCAGGAACTCCCAATATTGCGGGTGGAATTGTGCTTGCAACAGCTTTAGATTATATCAATAGTATTGGTTTAGAGAATATTAAGCAATATGAAGATGAACTTTTAGCTTATGCAAATCAAAAAATTTCTGCAATTGAAGGCGTAAAAATCATCGGAACAGCAAAACATAAATCCTCAGTTTTATCGTTTATTATCGAAGGCACTCATCCGTATGATGTGGGTAGTATTATTGATAAATTAGGTATTGCCGTTCGGACAGGGCATCATTGTACACAACCTATTATGCGGTTTTTTAACATTCCTGGCACCATCCGAGCCAGTTTTGCCTTTTATAATACCAAAGCGGAAATTGATGTGCTTATAGAGGCACTTAAAAAAGCTAAGACGATGCTGGGGTAGTAGCCAATATATCTAAAGGGTAGTTCTAAACTCCCCTACCCATCAACTCATAAGCAAAGGTTTTTAAGTACTGTTTATTTTCTGATGGTAGGTCGAGTTTATCGAGGGTTTGGATGGCTTTTTGGGTATAGTTTTCAACGGCTTTGAGAGTTTGTTTTGCAACACCCGAAGTGTTAAAAATTTGAGTTACTTGAGCTATTTTTTTCGTTATATCGGTTGGGTTTAAGGTATATAAATCAACTAATTCTTGTGGGTTTTGGTAGTGCTCTAAGGCTTTGAGGTATAAATAGGTTTTTTTATTTTCAGCAATATCGCCTCCTACTTGTTTTCCGAAGGTTTCGGGGTTGCCAAAAACATCTAAATAATCATCTTGTAGTTGAAAAGCTATTCCTAAATTCAACCCAAAGTTATAGATTAAAGTTGCTTCATCTTCGGGTTTATGTGCAATATAAGCCCCCATTTTTAATGCACAACCTATCAAGACAGCGGTTTTATATTCAATCATTTTTAAATATTGAGCAATAGAAACCTTTTCTTGGGTTTCAAAATTCATATCCCATTGCTGTCCTTCGCAGACCTCTAAAGCGGTTTTGTTTAATAATTGCATCAATTTTGTATATAAAACAGGTTCGTACGCCTCTAAAAATTGATAGGCTTTTATCAGCATAGCATCTCCAGAAAGGATGGCTGTATTGGTATTCCAGCGTTCGTGTACGGTTTGTTTTCCTCGTCTGAGAGGGGCTTTGTCCATAATATCATCGTGCATCAGTGTAAAATTATGAAACCATTCTACAGTTAAAGCAGCTGGAATTGCCTGTTGTACATCTCCTTGATACAAATCGGTTGCCAAAAGTGTTAGAACAGGTCGTAGTCTTTTACCTCCAATTTGTAGTAAATATTGCATAGGCTTATATAAATTTATAGGCTCCGAAAGATTTTGATTCCTTTGGTTTAAATGTTCTATCAGTAATTTTTGATAGTAAGAAAGTGGGTGCATAGGTTTGATAAAAGTATTTTTTCGTTTCAAAAGTACACTAAATAATTTTGAAACCCAAAATTAAGAAGTTCTCTATAAAAATTTGTATTTTAGCACAAATTTCTAAACAATGAAACTTTTTATCACAGGTATAGGCACCAATGTTGGCAAAACAATTGTAAGTGCTATTATAACCGAAACTATTCAGGCAGATTATTGGAAGCCTATACAAGCGGGCGATTTAGACTATTCGGACACCAAAAAGGTTAAGGATTTAATTAGTAATTTTAAAACCGTTTTTCACCCCAATAGTTATGCCTTGCAAACGCCCGCAAGTCCTCATTTTGCTGCTGAATTAGAAGGAATTACTATTAGGTTAGATAAAATATCTGAACCTAAAACCCAAAACCATTTAGTGATTGAAGGGGCTGGAGGCGTGCTGGTGCCTATCAATAAAAATGAAACTATTTTAGACATTATTAAAGATGACTATCAAGTAGTTATCGTTTCCGAAAATTATTTAGGGAGTATCAATCATACGCTTTTAACAGTGGAAGCGCTTCAAAAATATAAAAAAAATATTTTAGGAATTGTATTTAATGGGGAGCCCAACCCATCAACCGAAAAAATTATTCTTCAAAAAACAGGTTTACCCCTCCTTTTCAAGTTGGATAAAGAGCCTTATTTTGATAAAAATGTAATTGCTGAATATGCCGAAAAAATACATGCCACTTTTATAAACCAATAGTCTTAAAAAATATTTTTTCTATCTTTACAAAAAATAAAACAATGGATTTTACAGCAAAAATGTTACGAGATAACGCCTTAGAGGGCAAAGTAATTGTGGTTACGGGTGGTGGAAGCGGTTTAGGTAAGGCTATGAGTAAATATTTTTTAGAATTAGGGGCAAAAGTTGCCATTACTTCTCGAAACCTTGAAAAAATACAAACCACCGCCCAAGAGCTTGAAAAAGAAACCAATGGAACTTGTCTATCTGTAGCCTGTGATGTTCGGAATTATACCGAAGTAGAAGCTATGTTACAAACGGTTTTAGATACCTTTAGCAAAGTGGATGTATTACTAAACAATGCGGCTGGAAATTTTATTTCGCCTACAGAACGCCTTTCGTCAAATGCTTTTGATACCATTATTGATATTGTTCTAAAAGGTTCTAAAAATTGCACCCTTGCTTTCGGAAAACATTGGATTGATACCAAACAACTCAACACAAACATCTTAAATATTGTAACTACGTATGCTTGGACAGGCTCGGCTTATGTGGTGCCAAGTGCCACTGCCAAAGCAGGCGTTTTAGCCATGACTCGTAGCCTTGCGGTTGAATGGGCAAAATACGGTATACGAACCAATGCCATTGCTCCAGGTCCCTTTCCTACCAAAGGTGCTTGGGACCGATTGTTGCCAGGCGACCTTGCCGAAAAATTTGATTTTGCAAAAAAAATACCCCTCAAACGCGTAGGCGACCATCAAGAATTAGCTAATTTAGCAGCCTATTTAGTGTCTGATTTTTCTGCTTATATCAACGGAGAAGTAATTACAATTGATGGAGGTGAATGGCTCAAAGGTGCAGGGCAATTTAATATACTGGAACAAATACCCAACGAAATTTGGGATACCATCGAAGCAATGATTAAAACTAAAAAACAATAATTTTTAACACTGCATGCAATAACCTTAAAGTGTTTTATGAAATAGAAATATTTTTAACCATCAATTCGGCTACTTTTTGGCTGGCACCTCTGCCTCCTAATTTTTCTTTTAGCTCTTTATAATCTTCTAAAAGTAGGTTTCGTATTTCTGGATTGAGTAGTTTTTGAAGTTCTTTTTGCAGGTTTTTTGTATTTAGATCATTTTGTATCAATTCTTTAACTACTTCTCTATCCATAATTAAATTAACCAGCGAAATATATTTAAGCGTTATGATTCGTTTGGCAATTTGATAGGACAGCCAACTGCCTTTATAACAAACCACTTCGGGCACTCCAAAAAGTGCTGTTTCGAGCGTTGCCGTTCCCGAAGTTACTAAGGCAGCATGGGCTATGCTCAATAACTTATAGGTTTGATTGTTTACAAAAGCAATGTTTTTAGCTTTTAAAAAAGGTTTGTATAGCTCAAAATCTTGTGAGGGTGCTCCAGCAATCACAAATTCATAATCTGGAAAAAAATCGGTTATACTGAGCATAAGACTAAGCATTTTTTTAATTTCTTGTTTTCTACTGCCTGGTAAAAGGGCTACAATGGGTTTATTCGTCAGTTGATATTCGGCTCTAAAGACTTGTTCATCAAAGGCAGGTCTATTTTCAATAGCGTCAATCAACGGATGCCCGACAAAATCAACAGGGTAATGATGTTTTTTTTCGTAAAAATCTTTTTCAAAGGGTAAAATTACATATAGGTTATCAAAATCTTTTTTAATTGCCTTTATTCTACCTTCTTTCCAAGCCCAAATTTGAGGCGAAATATAATACTGGGTTTTATATCCTTGTTTTCGTGCCCATTTGGCAATTCGCATATTAAAACCTGGATAATCAATAAAAATAATGCCATCGGGACGATACTCATCAATATCTTTTTTACAAAATTTAATATTGTTAAAAATTGTTTTTAGGTTAAAAAGCACTTCTGCAAAACCCATAAAAGCTAATTCTTTGTAATGCTTCACCATGGTTCCGCCTACACTTTGCATTAAATCGCCCCCCCAAAATCGAAATTCTGCGTGAGGATCTATTTGCATAATAGCTTTCATTAAATTAGAACCGTGCAAATCGCCTGAGGCTTCGCCTACTATGATATAATATTTCATGTGATTTTTGTTGATAAATTTTTAGACATAACTAAAACTTATAAAAAAATTTCTATTTTTCAATCAATTATACTTTTCTAACAAATTCAGATTTTAAACCCATAGCTCCAAAACCATCAATTTTACAATCAATATTGTGGTCACCTTCCGCTAAACGAGTATTTTTTACTTTTGTGCCTGCTTTTACCGGTTTTGGTGCTCCTTTTACGGGTAAATCTTTTATCACAATAACCGTATCTCCATTTTGTAGAGCAGCTCCATTTACGTCTTTCACCACGTTTTCATCTTCCACAACTTCCTTGAGACTCCATTCGTGGAAACATTCGGGGCAAGTGTATAATTCATCAACCAAATAAGCATAAGAAGATTGGCATTTTGGACAACTAATAGCGTCTGACATGTGTAAACTTTTTTAAGAAATTTTTTATAGTTTAAAATCTTGATATTCAAATAATTACATTTATATTTAAAACATAAATTACAATTATGCGAACACAAAAATACAAAAAAACTGGTAACAGGGTTTTATTTGAACATAAGACACTGTAGAGGACTTCTAAAAATTTATTTTTATTACAAAAAGTTCTTTTTAAAACATATCTATTTAATTTATATATAAAAAAACACCTTGAAAATCCTAATTTTCATTAAGGTTTTCAAGGATTAATTCTTTTTTTGAGGTGCTATGAAAAATATCCTTTAATTATATAATCCAATTACCCTGTTTGCCATAAACGTCTCAAACTTCAAAATCTTGTAAAATATTTCGTGGAACAAACATCCTTATTACTGTATTATTATTCTCTGAAATACTTTTAGGTTCTAATTTTTTTCTGCCCATTTTTGAATATATTTGCAGCACAAAGATAATAATAACACCTCAAAAAAAGAATTAACCTTTTCAAGGTATTTTATTAAAATTATAATTTATTCACATCTATAAAACTACATTTAAGGGAACTTCTAAAAATTGGTTTTCTAATGAAAATTTGTAATTTTTAAGAAGTAGAAAGCAAAATTTAAAAAGAACCGCAGGAATAGCCGTAGCCACGATGAGGATGATTTTTAAATTTTAACGAACTAATTTTTAAAAAGGAGTTTTTGTAATAAAAATAAATTTTTAGAAGTTCCCTTAATAACAACAAACAACGATAATTATGGATTATTTACTTTTAACATTTGCTTTAATATTTCTTTTAATAGGAATTGCAGGAAGTTTTTTACCTGTTTTGCCAGGTCCACCAATCAGTTGGGTAGGTTTATTATTGATGAGTTTTGTTTCGTTTATTGGTTTTAATTACTGGTTATTAGGTATTACTTTTTTTGTGATGTTAATAATAACCGTTTTAGATTATGTAATTCCGGCTAAAGGAACTAAAAATTTTGGAGGTAGTAGTTACGGGGTTTGGGGGACAAATATTGGCTTAATAGTTGGTTTAATACTTCCTATACCATTTGGAGTAATTATAGGCCCTTTTTTGGGGGCTCTTTTTGGGGAGCTTATTTACAATTCGACTGATCATAAAAGAGCTATAAAAGCAGCAGCGGGTTCGTTCATAGGTTTTTTAACGGCTACTTTTTTTAAATTTTTAGTTTCTATTGTTTTTTTAGGGCTTTTTATTCGAGAAGTTTGGCATCATCGAGCTGTTATTTTTTAAGTTTTTTTTTAAAAAATTCATTTTAAAATTTCGCGAAAGTGGTAACTCGGTTTTGTTTTTAAGTTCGATATTTGTATTTGAAAAACTTAAAATGTAGTTTTTATTTACAATGTATGAGCGATGACATTGTGCAAAATTGGGAGGTAACTGGTTCATTAATTCAGTTATCTTTCCTCGAACAAATTCTTTTTTACCTAATGTTATAAGTTGGCAAATTCAAGTTATAAATGCAATTTTTTGATTAAATACATTTATTGATTTTTCAAAA
>CAYXAF010000007.1:0-55066 GCA_964463035.1 uncultured Flavobacterium sp. | reverse complement strand
CCTACAGAATTCAACCATTTGATGTATTATATATAAACTTAAAATCTACCGATAAAGATTTGAGTAGTTTGTTTTCAAATTCAGAAACTCAAACAACGTATGCTCAGCAGTTAACCCAAAGTCAAATGTATTTTACGGGATACACAGTTGATGATCATGGGAATATTCGAATTCCAGTATTGGGAGATGTGAATATTTTAGGTTTAAGTATTGAAGAAGTTCGTTTAAAAATAGAAAAAAAATTATTAGATGAATATTTTAAAGAAGAAGCTAATTTATTTTTAGATGTTAAATTAGCAGGCTTTAGATTCACTATCAATGGTGAGGTTGCCACAACAGGCTCTCAGGTTTTGTATCAAGACCGTGTAAATATTTTAGAAGCCATTGCCAATGCAGGAGATATTACTCTAACAGGTAATCGAAAAGAAGTACTTATTATTCGAACAATGGCACACAAAACCGAAACTATTTCAGTTGATTTAACCGATGCAAAATTATTAGAATCACCTTATTTTTATATCCAACCCAACGATTATATTTATGTGAAACCTTTAAAAGAAAAATCATGGGGAACAGGAACAACCGGTATGCAAACCATGTCTACAATTATTACAGGTTTATCGGTTATAACCACCACAATATTACTTATCAATAATCTCAAGTAATTTCAGTTTTGAGGTTGAGATTTGATATTCAATTTAAAATTTATAATACAATTAAAAATGATTGATACTAAAGATTTTACTTTTTTTGAAAGCCAACATGATTTTGATTTTAAGGGCTTTACTTATAAACTTACAGGTTATTGGAAATGGATAGTTCTTACTTTGCTTGTTGCTTTGTTTATAGCCTATCAAGTTAATATACGGAAAGAAAAAATCTATGAATTAAGCACACTTATTTCGGTTCAAGACGAAAATAATCCGTTTTTTACATCTAATACAAGCTTGGTGTTTAACTGGGGAGGCGTTTCAGACAAGATACAAAATATCATAACCTCCTTAAAATCAAGAACTCACAACGAAGATGTGATTAATAAATTAGATTTATATCTTACGTATTTTGAGAAAAAACCATATTACTATAAAGATATTTATGGAAATAGCCCTTTTGTGGTTGAAATAGACAAATCAAAACTTCAGATAAACGATTTACTTATAAAAATTGTCTTTAAAAATCAATCGACTTACGAAGTTACACTTGATTTTGAAAAAGATAGTTATAAAACAGAGCGTTATTTTGATAATTTTAAAGCAGATTATAAACCAGAAAAAAGCACCCAAACACAAATAGGCACTCTTGGGAAACCTATAAACTTACCTTTTTTAAACATTACCCTAATGCCCAACCCTAAACAGGCTATTGAAATAGGGAAATCTTATTATATAAAGTTTGATGATTTTAATGAAACGGTTATCAAATATCAAGAAATAAACGTAGAAACCATTGAGAAAGAGAGTTCTATCATAAAATTATCGATTCAAGGGACCAATAAAAAGAAAATTGTTGATTTTTTAAATAAGACTACTAATTTACTAATTATCAAACAATTGCAAAGTAAAAATGAATATGCTGATAATACTATTGCCTTTATAGATAGCACACTTTATAAAATGGAATCGGAACTTGATTCAGCAGAAAAAGAATTAAAAACTTTCCGTCAAAAGTCAGATGTAATTGAATTAGAATCGGGGTCAAAACGCTTGTATGAAAAACTTTCGGCTTATGATATTCAGAAAGAAGTAGTGTCGCAAAAGCTTAATTATTATACTAATTTACAACGATATTTACAAAGTAGTGTCGATTTTTCAAAACTTCCAGCTCCATCGGTCGTTGGGATAGATGATGCAAATATAGTGGGAGGAGTAGCACAATTGATTCAACTCTCAAAAGAGCGTTCTGACAAAGAATTTACTACCAAAAACAAAAGTGTATTTACAGCAATCGACTCAAAAATAGAATCAATTAAAAAAGTTTTATTAGAAAATATCAGCAATTCAAAAGCAGTTTTAAATTCAGAGTTATCGATTAATAACCAGAAAATAAAACAAGCTGAGAATACACTTAGTCGCATGCCCGAACAACAAATAAATTTATTAAATATTACACGAAAATATAGTTTAAAAGATAATATTTACACAACTTTTCTTCAAAAACGTTCGGAAGCCGAAGTGGTTAGAGCAGCTAATTTATCTGATATTTCGGTGATTGATCCAGCAAAAGATGTGGGTAGAGGCATCGTAGGTCCTAGAACAAGTATTAACTACATCTTAGCACTTTTATTAGGAATATTAGTGCCAGTAATGATATTTTCTATTAAAATTTTGTTTGACAATACCATTAATAATTCAGAAGATATTGTAAAACTTACCCAAATACCTCTGCTGGGAGTAATTGGTAAAAAAACAACCGAAAGCAATTTAAGTGTTTTTGAAAAACCTAAATCAGCACTTTCAGAATCGTTTAGGGCAATCCGTTCCTCATTACAATATATGTATAAAAAACAACAAGTTGAAGGAGCTAAAACCGTTATGCTTACCTCCTCCATTAGTGGAGAAGGGAAAACATTTTGCTCGTTAAACTTAGCAACTGTATTTGCATTAAGCAAAAAGAAAACAGTAATTGTAGGGTTAGATTTACGAAAACCTCGAATTTTTGGTGATTTTAATGTCAATAATACAACGGGAGTTGTTAATTATTTAATAGGACAAAAATCATTAAATGAAATTATCCAAAAAACGCATATCCCGTATTTAGATATTATAACTTCAGGTCCCATCCCTCCAAATCCATCAGAATTGCTCATGAGTAGTGCTATGAAAGAGCTTATAAATGAGCTTAAACAACAATATGATTTTATTGTTTTAGACACCCCCCCTATTGGTTTAGTTTCAGATGCTTTAGAACTTTCAGAGTATTGTGATGCAACGCTTTATATTGTTCGACAAGCTTATACAGAAAAAGGAATGTTACAAGTAATAAATGAAAAACATTCTAAAGGTGAGTTACACAATATATCAATAATACTAAATGGTTTTGAAAACAAAGCAAAATATGGCTACGGCTACGGCTACGGCTACGGAAATTACAACAAAGAATATTTGGATGGAGATACCCCCAAAACATCTTTTATAACTAAAGTAAAACAACCTTTTTTAAATATATTTAATTGGTTATCAAAAAGATAATGAACAAAAATACTAAAATACTAATTACTGGTGGTGCAGGCTTTATAGGTTCAAACTTGTGTGAGTATTTTTTAAATAAAAACTACCAAGTGGTTTGTTTAGATAACTTTTCAACAGGATTTAAACATAATATTCAACCTTTTTTTGACAACCCAAATTTCAAATTAATAGAAGGAGATATTAGAAATTTAGATACATGTATAAAAGCCTGTGAAAATATAGATTTTGTATTGCATCAAGCAGCTTTAGGTTCTGTGCCTCGTTCTATTATTGACCCAATAACAACAAATGAAGTTAATATTTCAGGTTTTTTAAACATTTTAGTTGCAGCAAGAGATGCCAAGGTAAAACGCTTGGTTTATGCTGCAAGTTCTTCTACTTATGGAGACTCTAAAACACTCCCGAAAATTGAAGAAAATATAGGGAAACCATTATCACCTTATGCCGTTACTAAATTTGTAAACGAGCTTTATGCAGATGTTTTTTATAAAACATATCATTTAGAAGTAATAGGACTACGATATTTTAATGTATTTGGTCCAAAACAAAGCCCCGATGGTGCCTATGCAGCAGTAATTCCAAAATTTGTAAAACAACTCATCAATCATAAAAGTCCTATTATCAATGGAGATGGTTTGTTTTCAAGAGATTTTACATATATAAAAAACGTATTAGAAATAAATGAATTAGCAATATTAACATCAAACCCAGAGGCAATTAATCAAATATATAATGTTGCTTATGGAGAACAAACAAGTATAAATGAATTAGTTAATTTGCTTAAATTTGAACTCACAAAGTTCGATTCTAAAATTAAAGATATTCAAATAGTTTATGGAGAAAAAAGAGCAGGAGACATTCCACACTCATTAGCAAGTATAGAAAAAGCAAAAAAAATATTAAATTATAATCCTAAATATTCATTAAAAAAAGGTTTAGAAAAATCTATAAAATGGTATTGGGAAAATGTATAAAAACACAAAACGAGTTTATACTCGTATAAATTACTAAAAAAAAATGATTACAAAAATTTGTTGTATCGGAGCAGGTTATGTAGGAGGTCCTACCATGGCAGTAATTGCACAAAAAAATCCATCAGTAAAAGTAACAGTTGTAGATTTAAACGAAAAAAGAATAGCCGCTTGGAACGACGAAAATTTAGACAATTTACCAATTTATGAACCCGGTTTAGATAAAGTGGTAGCAGAAGCACGAGGCAGAAATTTATTTTTTTCAACAGAAGTTGATAAAGCTATTATGGAAGCCGAATTAATTTTTATCTCAGTAAATACCCCTACCAAAACCTACGGAGTAGGCAAGGGGATGGCTGCCGATTTAAAATACATAGAACTTTGTGCTAGGCAAATTGCAAAAGTTTCTAAAACAAATAAAATTGTAGTAGAAAAATCAACATTACCAGTTCGGACAGCAAGTGCCATTAAAAGCATTTTAGAAAACACAGGGAATGGAGTGAAATTTCAAATACTATCAAATCCAGAATTTTTAGCAGAAGGAACTGCAATTGAAGATTTAATGTCCCCAGATAGAGTATTAATTGGAGGAGATAACACCCCAGAAGGTATCACTGCAATGAATGAATTAGTGAATATATATGCAACCTGGGTGCCTCGAGAACAAATTTTAACTACAAATATTTGGTCGTCTGAACTTTCAAAGTTAGTAGCTAATGCTTTCTTGGCTCAACGTGTTTCTTCAATCAATGCAATCTCTGAATTATGCGAAAGCACAGGTGCAAATGTATCCGAAGTATCAAAAGCAATAGGAATGGATAGCCGAATAGGATCAAAATTCTTAAAAGCATCGGTTGGCTTTGGAGGGTCTTGTTTTCAAAAAGATATTTTGAACTTAGTTTATATAGCAAAATCATATAACCTGAACGAAGTTGCTGATTATTGGGAACAAGTGATAATAATGAACGACCATCAAAAAAGACGTTTCGCTAAAAATATTGTAAAAACACTTTATAACACAGTTTCGGATAAAAAAATAGCATTCTTAGGCTGGGCATTTAAAAAAGACACAAACGATACACGTGAATCAGCAGCAATATATGTAGCTAACGATTTGCTGTTTGAAAATGCAAACATAGTAGTTTATGACCCAAAAGTTGAAGAAGAACAAGTATATTCAGATTTAGATTATTTAGAAACCCGAACTACTGAAGAAAATAAAAAGATGCTTAAAGTAGTAAATTCTCCATTAGAAGCCTGCAAAGATGCTCATGCAGTTGCTATATTAACAGAGTGGGATGAATTTAACACCTATAATTGGGAAGAAATTTATAAAAATATGCAAAAACCAGCCTTTGTATTTGACGGTCGTAATATATTAAATAAAGAAAAATTAGAAAAAATAGGTTTTAAGTATCAAGCTATAGGATCATAAAAATTATTAAAAATGAAAACAAAAATTGCTGTAATTGGCTTAGGATATGTAGGATTGCCCTTAGCACGTTTATTTGCTACAAAATTCCATGTAATAGGCTTTGATATAAACAAACAACGTGTATCTGAATTAAATTTAGGTAACGATGCCACACTCGAAGTCAGCAATGAACTCTTAAAACAAGTTTTAGTTACCGATAAAAATTCAGAAAAAGGACTCTATTGTAGTTTAGATATTAATGATATTTCTGATTGTAATTATTATATAGTTACAGTGCCTACCCCTACAGATAAACATAATAAACCCGATTTAACTCCCCTGTACAGAGCCAGCGAAACCGTAGGAAAAGTATTAAAAAAAGGCGATATTGTTATTTATGAATCAACAGTTTACCCAGGAGTTACAGAAGAAGAATGTGTGCCAGTTTTAGAAAAAATAAGCGGTTTACAATTTAATAAAGATTTTTATGCAGGATACTCACCAGAACGTATAAACCCCGGAGATAAAGAACATACCGTTGAAAAAATATTAAAAATAACTTCTGGCTCTACCCCCGAAGTAGCTGAAAAAGTTAATAATCTTTATAAAAATGTAATTATTGCAGGAACACATTTAGCTCCATCTATAAAAGTTGCTGAGGCAGCAAAAGTTATCGAAAATTCTCAACGAGATATAAATATTGCTTTTGTAAACGAACTTTCTAAAATTTTTAATATATTAGAGATAGATACACACGAAGTATTAGCAGCAGCAAGCACCAAATGGAACTTTTTACCCTTTAAACCAGGATTAGTTGGAGGACATTGCATAGGCGTAGATCCTTATTATTTAGCACAAAAAGCACAAGAAAAAGGCTACCACCCCGAAATTATCTTAGCAGGAAGACGCTTAAACGATACTATGGGAGAATATGTAGCCTCACAAGTGGTAAAACTAATGATTAAAAAAGGAATTTCTGTAAAAGATGCCAATGTTTTAATGCTCGGAATTACTTTTAAAGAAAATTGCCCCGATGTTCGGAACACAAAAATTATTGATACAATAAAAGCTTTAGAAGATTATGGAGTAAAAGTTGATATTTATGACCCTTGGGCAAACCCTGCAGAGGTAAAACACGAATATAATTTAAAAACTGAACAAAACATTAATATAAATAAAAAATATGAAGCAGTAGTACTTGGAGTGGCTCATAAAGAGTTTTTAGAAATAAATTTAAAAGAATTTATGACACCAAATGCTGTTTTATACGATGTAAAAGGAATTTTACCTCAAAAATTAGTGGACGGAAGACTTTAAAAATGGTTAAATCTAAATGATTAATATGTAATGTTTATTTATGATTTATGATTTATGATTTATAACTTTAAACTTTATAACTTTCTCACTAAAATAAAATATGAAAAAAATATTAATAACAGGAGGCGCTGGTTTTATTGGCTCACATGTGGTTCGTAGATTCGTTACAAACTACCCTAATTATCAAATTTTTAATTTAGACGCCTTAACTTATGCAGGTAATTTAGAAAACTTAAAAGATATTGAAAACGCATCAAATTACACTTTTGTTAAAGGCGACATTACTGATTATACATTTGTTGAACAACTTTTCAATACACATAAATTTGAAGGAGTAATTCACCTAGCTGCCGAATCGCATGTAGATAGATCAATCACCGACCCGTTAGCCTTTGTAAAAACAAATGTTATCGGAACTGTAAATTTATTAACCATTGCAAAAAACACTTGGAAAGATAATTTTGACGGAAAACAATTTTATCATGTGAGTACCGATGAAGTTTATGGAACCTTAGGAGAAGAAGGCTTTTTTGTAGAAAGTACAGCATATGCTCCAAACTCTCCTTACTCAGCATCAAAAGCCTCTTCAGACCATTTTGTTCGGGCTTATGGAGAAACCTATAATTTACCTTTTGTAATATCAAATTGCTCAAATAATTATGGACCAAATCACTTCCCCGAAAAATTAATACCTTTATTTATCAATAATATTATCAATAAAAAACCATTACCTGTTTATGGAGATGGTAACTACACCCGAGATTGGTTATATGTAATAGACCATGCCTTGGCAATTGATATAATTTTTCACTCAGGTAAAAATCATGAAACTTATAATATAGGAGGTTTTAACGAATGGAAAAATATAGATTTAGTAAAACTCCTATGTAATTTGATGGATAAAAAACTTGGCAGAGAAGAAGGCGAATCATTATCACTAATAACCTTTATAAAAAACCGACCCGGACATGATTTTAGATATGCTATTGATGCCTCAAAAATTAATCAAGAATTAGGCTGGAAACCATCGGTAACCTTTGAAGAAGGCTTACAAAAAACAATCGATTGGTATTTTGATAACCCAGAATGGCTACAACAAGTAACCTCAGGCAATTATATGAAATATTACGAAAAACAATATAAAAATTAAAATTTAATTTTTTAAGGTGACTTCTAAAAATTGGTTTTCAAATGAAAATTTTTAATTTTTAAGAAGTAGAAGGCAAAATTTAGAAAAAACCGCAAGCGTATCCGTAGCTACGATGAGGACGATTTCTAAATTCTAACACAGCTTACGCATCAGATTTTGTTATGAAAACTAATGACACAATAAAATTAAGAACTCACAGACTATTTTTAAATGAACAATACTTTTGTATTTTGAATTTAAAAATAAGAGTAAGTCCATAATTTTGAAGTAGATTTAGTTTGTAATAGATCTCTAATGTGTAAGCTAGGTTTAATGTTACAGGAGTCGGTGAAGAGCCTCAAATAATGTGCTTATTCCGATAGATTAAAATTTCTAATCATTCTTTTTTAAAACACTTCTAAAAGCATCTATGAAAATTTTATAGATGCTTTTTTGTTTATTTAGAAAATAATATTTAGTTTTGAAAATATTTTTGCAATAATTTATTTAAAAGCAAAATTAAAAATATTTAAACATGAAATTAAGACGAGTAGTAGTTACAGGCTTAGGAGCTTTAACCCCCATTGGGAACAATGTTCAGGAGTATTGGGAAGGCTTAATCACTGGCAAAAGCGGGGCCGCACCCATTACCTATTTCGACGCATCACTTTTTAAAACACAATTTGCTTGTGAACTAAAAAACTTTAATGCTGAAAATTTTTTAGACCGAAAAGAAGCTCGAAAATTAGACAGATATGCACAATACGCTTTAGTATCAAGCGATGAGGCTGTGCAAGACGCTAATCTCAACTTAGATAAACTTGACAAAGACCGAATAGGCGTTATTTTTGGCTCAGGAATAGGCGGTTTAGAAACCTTTCAAAATGAAGTGTTAGACTTTGCCAAAGGCAATGGAAATCCTAAATTTAACCCTTTCTTTATCCCCAAAATGATTGGTGATATTGCAGCAGGGCACATTTCGATAAAATACGGCTTTAGAGGACCTAATTTTGGGGTTGTTTCTGCTTGTGCCACTTCAACTAATGCCATTATTGATGCCTTTAATTATATCCGAATTGGTTATGCAGATGTGATGATTACCGGAGGCTCCGAAGCAGCCGTTACTATTGCAGGTATAGGTGGATTTAATGCTATGCATGCCCTTTCTACACGAAATGATGACCCACAAACTGCCTCAAGACCTATGGATAAAGATAGAGAAGGCTTTGTATTAGGAGAAGGCGCTGGAGCTTTAATTTTAGAAGAATATGAACACGCTATTGCACGAGGAGCAACCATTTATTGCGAAATTGGTGGAGGTGGCATGACAGCCGATGCTTACCATATAACTGCACCACATCCTGAAGGTTTAGGAGCCCGAAATGTAATGATAAACTGCCTAAAAGATGCAGGTTTAAAACCCGAAGATGTGGACGGAGTGAATATGCACGGAACCTCTACTCCGCTTGGAGATATTGCCGAAAGTAAAGCAATTATTGATGTATTTGGTGAACATGCATATAAACTTAATTTAAACTCAACCAAATCAATGACAGGGCATTTGCTTGGAGCAGCAGGAGTTGTTGAAACCATTGCCTCAATATTATCTATAAAATACGGAATCGTACCTCCAACCATTAATCATTTTACCGATGATGAAAACATAGACCAAAAACTAAATTTTACATTTAATAAAGCTCAAAAAAGAGAAATGAATGTGGTAATGAGTAATACCTTTGGTTTTGGAGGGCATAATGCATGTGTATTGATTAAAAAATTAGATTTATAAGAATTTTTTATGAAATTAATTCCAAAAATATTCATTAAAAAATCCCGTTTTACAACAGAAGACGGGATTTTTTATACAAAATTAAAAAATATATTAGACTTTGCTCCTAACAATTTAGAAATTTATAAATGTGCTTTTACACATCGTTCAGAACATAAAACTGATGAAAAAGGAAATCCTATCAATTTTGAACGTTTAGAATTTTTAGGTGATGCCATGCTGGGTAGTGCTATAACAGCTTATTTATATGAACAAATACCAATAGGAGACGAAGGTTTTTTAACCAAAATGCGTTCAAAAATTGTAAGCAGAGAACATCTGAACGAATTGGGCAAAGATTTTAAATTAGTAGAATTTTTAAACCCCGCAATTCCTTTAAAAAATTTTGGGGCTAATGTATACGGCAATCTTTTTGAAGCATTTATTGGAGCAATTTATTTAGACAAAGGTAGCCTTGGAGTGGAGCAGTTTATCAAACAAAAAGTAATTAAAAAATATGTTGATTTAAAACGTTTGGAAGGTAAAGTAATCAGTTATAAAAGTATGCTAATTGAATACTGTCAAAAACAAAAAAAACAATATTCTTTTGAGGTTTTTGAGGATATAACCTACGAAAAATCAAGGGTAAGATACTTTGCAGTTAAACTTTTTATTGATTCTAAATGTGTAGCCAAATCTAGGGCAACCTCTAAGAAAAAAGCTGAAGAAGTGGCAGCACAAAGAGCTTATTATGTGTTACAAAACCATAAAAGTATGCAAAATTTTTCAAAATCATTTTTGTAGAAATACACCCCTTTATTTGCTATCAAACAAACAAGGTTCTGTATACTGCTAAATAAAAAAGCACCCTTAACATATTCAAGAATGCTTTTTTAATATTAGAATAAAGTGAATTAATAATTATGCTAATTTGTTGTATTTTATTTTTCAAAAATAGCGATATAAAACAAAATAAATCTTAAAAAAAACTTAAAGTTTTATACTAATTACGTTTTTCATATTTTGAGGAAAGCTTATTTTTGTATTTTTTGTGTTTAAATTACACAAAGCTACTTCTCAAAATTTATTTATATTACAAAAATTTCTTTTTAACCCAAATTCTAAATTATTATTAGAAAACCAATTTTTAGAAGCCCCCATATAAAAGTATAGCAAACAGTATCTTACAAAGTATCAAAACGTAAACTTTTTTGACACCTCAAAAAAACAATTAACCAAAAATACTATATTTGCTATCTTATATCATAAAAAAGATGAAAACGAAAACTATTTATTTATTTTTGATACTCTCCACAACTGTTTTTGCACAATTAGGGACTAAACATTGGATACCTCCTTTACATTCTCGGCAAGAACTTCAAGTAGAAGACCATTATATTTACCTTTCAACGCCTTATACAACCCCTTTTCAAGTTACTATAAAAGACGGAGCAGGAAATACAATTACTGCACCTGTAACCATTTCAAAAGGAAATCCTGCAATTATACCTATCGGAAATGGAGTACCAACAACTATGTTTATAACTGAATTTGATTTAAATACAGTTGTAACAAGTGGTTTAATTTTATCCGGCTCAAAAGAATTTTATTGTAGTTTTCGTGTTCGCTCTATTAACCAAGCCGAAACACTAATTTCAAAAGGAGAAGCATCAAAAGGGAAAGAATTTAGATTGGGTAGTTTACCCATGACATCAGGAGGAGGTGCACGAAATTTTGTTGCTAGTTTTATGGCTACTGAAAATAATACAACAATAACAGTGTCTGATTATGACACAAACGTTGTTTTTACGGGTGCTACAAACATTACTGATGATACGCTTACAATTAATTTGAATGCAGGTCAAAGTTACGTTATATCGGGCTTAGTTGATAATGGGTCTCCAAATTTGAATGGTTTTGTGGGGGCAAAAGTAAGTGCAAACAAAGATATTGTTGTGAATACCGGAAATGCCTTAGGCGGAATGAATACTCCACAAAATGGGCAAGATTTTAATTTAGATCAAATTGTAGGGTATGACAAATTAGGGAAAGAATATTTAACAATTAAAGGAAACGGGAACGATATAAACGAACAAATTTTAGTAATAGCAACCGCAAATAACACTAATATATTTGTAAACGGTAGCGCAACGCCTCTTCAAACGCTTGTAAATGAAGGCGATTGGACGCTTATTCCTGCTAATTTTTATCAAGGGACAGGCAATCATAAAAATATGTATATAACTTCTAATAATAATATATATGTTTATCAAATATTAGCTGGTAGCACTAGCGATGCCACTTCTGGGCTTAATTTTATACCCCCATTAAGTTGTTTTTTTCAGCACGAAGTTGATATGATTCCTGATTTTGATAAAATTGGGAACACTCAATATCAAGGAAATATATTTATACTAACTAAAACTGGCTCAACTGTTTCTGTAAACGGAACAGCCGTTACCACTACTCCTTTGCCTGCAATAGGGACTAACGATTGGGTTACTTATAAACTTACAGGATATACAGGGAATGTAGCTGTATCTTCTACCGGACCCTTAGCAGTAGGTGCATTTGGAGCAGCAAGTTTTGCAGGATATGCTGGTTACTATTCCGGCTTTGGAGTAAACCCAAAAGATACAGAAATAAAAGTTTGTTCTTCAAAAATTACTGATTTATTAGATGCCATTGATGGTAACGCTCCTGCTGGAGGAACTTGGACTCCGCCTTTATCTGGAGGAAACAATTTTAACCCAAATATTGACCCTATTGGTGTTTATAATTACTATTTTTTGAGCGACTGTGCAATTATTGATGTAAATGTAAATGTTACTGAAATTGTTCAAGCTCCTAACACCGGAACAGATGGGCAAAAAATTGTTTGTAAAAACGATCCTTCTTTTAATTTATTCAATCAGTTAGGAGGAACGCCTTTAACCACAGGAGTTTGGGTGCCCGCACTTGCAAGCGGAACAAATATGTTTAACCCTTCAATAGATACTTCTGGAGCTTATAAATACACTATAACAAGTGATGGGGTTTGTGATGAAGTTTTTTCAACAGTAACGGTAACCGTTAATCCTTTGCCTATTGTTTCAACTATAACAGAATATAAAATTTGTGATGATGTTGCTGATGGAAACAACACAAATGGTTTTTCAACCTTCGATTTAACAACTAAAACTGCTGAAATTTTAAACGGACAAACAAATTGTAACGTTAGTTATCATACGTCTCAAGCCAATGCTGATGCAAATTTATCTCCTATAACAACTATTTATAGTAACGGACAAACTATTTATGTTCGGATGCAAAATACAGTAACTAATTGTTATACAACAACTTCTTTTATAATTTCTGTATTACCTGTGCCAAATGTAAATAAAAATATCACTTTAAAACAATGTGATGACGATACCGATGCTATTTCAGATTTTAATTTAATAGATGCTGTGCCTCAAATCACAACAGATACATCATTAAATTATACTTTTTATACAACCCTGGCTAATGCACAAGCTGAAACAAATCCAATTTTAAACCCAACTATTTTTACCTCCGGGATAGGAACTGTTTATGCAACTTTTAGTAATGCTAATTCGTGCAAGCAATATGTAACCATAAATTTGGTAGTTTCGGCAACTCAAATTCCAACAAATTATTTATACAAAGCACCTGAAGTTTGTGATGATTATACAGGAAGCATAAACAGCGATTTTGACGGAATTGCTACACATAATTTTAGTGGAGCAACTGCTCAAATTACCGCACTTTTTCCGCCTACCCAACCCATAAACATCAGTTATTACAAAAATTTACAAGATGCTTTGGCAGAACAAAATGCAATTACAAACACAACAACATACAGGAACATTGGGTATCCAAATCAGCAATATATTTATGTTCGGGTTGATAACTCTCTAAACAACGAATGTTTAGGGTTAGGGGCTTATGTATTTTTAAAAGTAAACCCTGTTCCAATATATGATTTAGGTGAAGATAAAATTTTATGTGTAAATCCAATAAATGGATATGGAACTTTAGATATTATTGCTTTTCCAAATATAATAGGTAATTACAGCTTTGAATGGACACCAGAAAATCCTATCTTAATAAACGGAAATCAACATTATATATATAGTGTGAACAAAGAAGGAACTTATACAGTAAAAGTTACAAACAATACTACCGGTTGTCAATTTACTGATTCTATAAACATAACAAAATCATCTGAACCAGGGCAAGTAAAAGCGTTTTTAATAACCCCTTTATTTGGTAGTAGTTTGGCAACTATAGGTGTAGAAGTTTTATCGGGTTACGGAACGTATGAATATAGTTTAGATGGAAATAATTGGCAAAATAGCCCTACTTTTGCAGGGCTTACAAACGGAATTTATACCATTAAAGTGAGAGATAAAAAAGGGTGTGGGAATATACAAATTTCAAATAATGTAGCAACCGTTTCGTTTCCTACTTATTTTACACCTAATGGAGATGGATACAATGATGTTTGGACAATTAAAGGGCTAATACCTGAATACAAGCCTGAAATAACGGTGTTTGACAGATACGGTAAAATGTTATATTATTTTAATCCTTTAAATCAAAATGGGTGGACAGGAAATTTTAATGGAAAAGAATTGCCAGCAACCGATTATTGGTTTAGAATTGATTATACTGAAAACGGAGAACGAAAAACCTTTACATCGCATTTTGCAATGAAAAGATAAGAAATTAAATGCCTATTCCTTATTGCTGATAATCGCAACCCAACCAGAATGGAACTCTTTTTTATATAAAGGGACTTCTATAAATTGGTTTTGTAATGAAAATTAAGTGTTTTTAAAATCCCCTTATAAACAAACAACAAGTAAACAATTGCACAATTAAACAATAAAATATTACCAAAATAAAATTTTTATATCTTTGAATTTCTTATCAACAATAAAAACAAAAAAAATATGTCGTCAAATACAGAATCTTGGGGTTCTCGAGTAGGGCTCATTTTAGCAATGGCAGGTAATGCCGTAGGTTTAGGGAATTTTCTTCGGTTTCCAGTTCAGGCTATTCAAAACGGAGGAGGAGCCTTTATTATTCCTTATCTTATATGTTTTTTATTGATGGGAATACCCCTTTTGTTTGTAGAATGGAGCACAGGTAGATTTGGAGGCTCCTTTGGACACCACAGCACCCCATTTATTTTGCATAGTATGAACAAAAAAACCATCTGGAAATACGTTGGAGTTTTTGGAATTTTTACAAACCTAACCGTTGCTGCCTATTACTGTTATTTAGAGTCGTGGACACTCAGTTGGGTTTGGCATAGTATTGCTCAAACATTTTCGGGGCAATCACAAGAACAAGTGACTTTGTTTTTTGACAATTATGTAGGTTTAAAAATGCCTTTTGAAACCATTTTTACATGGTTATTATGTTTATTTATAAATACATGGATACTTTCAAAAGGTTTAAGTGGAGGTGTTGAAAAAGTTGCTAAAATAGGAATGCCATTACTTCTAATTTTTGGAATATTTTTAGCTATTATGGCTTTTAATATAACGGCTGGGGTAAATGGTGCTATCAACGATGCTTCGGTAGGTTTAAACTTTTTATGGACACCCGATTTTTCAACGATATGGTCGGGTAAAGTGTGGCTGGCTGCTGCTGGGCAGATATTTTTCACCCTTTCCGTAGGGATGGGATCCATCCAGTGCTATGCTTCATATATTCGTAAAAACGATGATATTGCCCTCAATGCGATGAGTGCTGGTTGGATGAACGAATTTGTAGAAGTAGTCTTAGGAGCTGCTGTTATTATTCCTATTTCTATTGGCTATTTAGGCATTGATAAAGTAGTGGAAATGACCCAAAACGGAGGTTTAGGTTTAGGCTTTAAAACCCTACCATACTTGTTTGAACAATGGGGAACTGTTTTAGCAATTATCAGTGGCGTTTTTTGGTTTGGCTTGTTGTTTTTTGCAGGAATAACCTCTTCATTAGCCATGGGAACACCCATTCTAGGCTTTTTAAAAGACGAATTTAATTGGAAACATAAAAATGCGGCTTGGGCAACAGGTTTTGCAATCTTAATATTAGGCTTGCCAACCGTTTTGTTCTTTAAATACGGAGTGTTTGATGAATACGATTTTTGGGCAGGTTCGTTCTCGTTAGTCGTTTTTGCCTTTTTTGAAATCATTTTATTTGCATGGATTTTTGGTATGAACAAAGGCTGGAACGAAATAACCACAGGAGCTGATATTCGAGTTCCAAGTGTTTATAAATTTATTATCAAATATATAACCCCTCTATTATTAGGTTTTGTATTATTCAAAAGCCTTCCTGATGTTTGGGACAAAATCACTAACAAAGCTATTTATGAAGAAATTGCAACCACAACCGACCCTGCTATGTTAGAATTTTTAAACAACAAAATTTTATTTGTAAACGGTTCTCGACTATTATTAGTAACTGTTTTCGTAGGAATATCTTATTTGGTTTTTGTAGCCTATAAAAAAAGGCTAAAAGAAAATAGAATTTAAGCCCTAAAATCATCAATCATCAATCATAATTTATTAATCATCACATGGAAACACAAGCACTTACAACAATGTTTATTGCCAAAGGGTTGGTAACCGTTATTACCTTATATTTTTTCAATTTAGTATTAAAAACACCACCCAAACAAGAACCCGATTCATATTCAGAAAACGATGAAGAAGTGCGATAGTATGAATTTAGGGGACTTCTTAAAATTAGTTTTCTAATAAAAATTTGTAATTTTTAAGAAGCAGAAGTCAAAATTTAAAAAGAACTTTTTGTAATGAAAATGAATTTTTAAAATCCCCCACTTATATAAACAGAAAAATTAAATTACTTTTAAGATATTATCTCTTAAAATATCTTATTTTTGCCAACATTTAATTTCAATTAATATATTGATGGATTTAGTTATAAAAATATCTCAGATGGTCCTAATGCTTTCCATCTTAGTTGTATTGCACGAATTTGGACACTTTTTACCCGCAAAATTATTTAAAGTTAGAGTTGAAAAATTCTATCTTTTTATGGATGCAGGCTTCTCATTGTTTAAAAAGAAAATTAAAGATACCGAATGGGGCATCGGTTGGCTGCCTATTGGTGGCTATGTAAAATTAGCAGGTATGATAGACGAAAGCATGGATACCGAAGTCTTAAAACAAGCCCCAAAACCCTATGAATTTAGATCTAAACCTGCTTGGCAAAGGCTTATTATCATGCTGGGAGGCGTAACCGTTAATATTATTTTAGCATGGTTTATTTATACACTAATGTTTAGCACTTATGGTCAAAAATATGTGGCAACCGATGCTGTTGAAAAAAATGGTTTCGCATTCGGACAACCCCTTTTAGAGGCTGGTTTTAAAAACGGAGACAAAATAAAATCAATTGATGGGGTGCATCAACCAAAATTTAATCGTTTTATTATTGATTTTTTATTAGGCGACACCGTTGAAGTAATCCGTGGAAACAAAACCTTAAAAATAACGCTAAACGACACCCTAAAACGGGATATTATAAGAACCGAGGGCAGACAATTTGCAATGCCTCGAACAAAAAGCGTTGTTGATTCTATACCATCAAATTCAAATGCCAAAACAGCAGGCTTACAAGTAGGTGATAAAATTATAGTTGTTAATAATCAATCAATTACCTATCAAGATGAGGTTTCAAGTATTTTAAAAGCCGCAAAAAAAGATTCTGCTTCTTTGGTAGTTTTACGAGGAAAAGATTCTGTTCAAATTCACACAAAATTAGACAAAGAATTTAAAATTGGATTTATAAATAAACCAAAAGATCTAAAAGAGAAGTATCTAATTGTAAAAAAATATAGTTTTTTTGAAGCCATACCTTTAGCTGCAAATGAGTGTTTAATGCAATTTAGGTATAGTATCAAACAGCTAAAACTCTTAATAAAACCCAAAACAGAGGCTTGGAAGCACATCAAAAGTCCTATTGGCATAACCGACAAGTTGATTCCTTCTACTTGGGATTGGGAATATTTTTGGAACTTTACAGCGATGTTTTCAATAGGTTTAGCCTTTATGAATTTATTGCCCATACCAGGTTTAGATGGTGCACACGCCTTATTTACCATTGCCGAAATGATTACCAGACGAACACTAAGCGACAAAGCTATGGGAGTAGTTCAAACCGTTGGAATGATTATCTTATTGAGCCTTATGGCTTTTACCTTCGGAAAAGATATTTATGATATAATTTTAGAAAATATTCGATAATTTATTTGGATAATTAAATTATATTGTATTATATTTGCACTCGCAAAACGAAATTTTAAAGATTAGTTTTAAAAATATAGTGCATTCCTCCTTAGCTCAGTTGGTTAGAGCATCTGACTGTTAATCAGAGGGTCCTTGGTTCGAGCCCAAGAGGGGGAGCAAAAGCCTAAAGTCAATCCCAATGCGACTTTAGGTTTTTTTTTAATACCACACAACAAGTAATTCCTTTGGAAACAGCAACCAAAAAAGTAATTACAAAATGGCTAAAAATTTAGAAAACGACTGTTATTATACAGATTTGTGGGTTTCTCCACCGAATTGAAAGTCTCTGACTTCTCAAAAAAGTTTAAACCTTAACTGGTATGCCCAATGTAAATATTACGACCTTTTATTTAAAGACAAATATCCCTAGGGCTTTCCATTCAGAAAAAAACTAAACAAATACAGAACTTAGATGAGCGTAAAGAGGGCATACACCTTCTTGTGAAAGAAATTTCTAAACTTTTTGAATATAAAGGTTACAATCTAGGGAAGTTATCGAGTTGTCAAAATCAGGAGTTTAACACGTTTACATATTAATAGTAGAAACCTTTCGTTTATCACTTACATGAAAAATTTCACAAAAGGAGTAATAGTTCTTTACTGAAAACATAATCTCAAAACTTATGCTTTTATATTCGTATATTTGCCTAAAATTTTTATAAAAAATGAACAATATTGTAGCCATTGTAGGACGACCCAATGTAGGAAAATCAACTTTTTTTAACCGACTAATTCAACGAAGAGAAGCCATTGTAGATGCAGTAAGTGGTGTTACTCGAGATAGAAACTACGGGAAAAGTGAATGGAACGGAAAAGAGTTCTCGGTAATTGATACAGGTGGTTACATCAAGGGTTCTAATGATGTTTTTGAAGCCGAAATTCGTAAACAAGTAGAATTAGCCATAGACGAAGCCGATGCCATTATTTTTATGGTTGATGTAGAAGAAGGTATAACCCCCATGGACGATGAGGTAGCAAAATTACTCCGAAAAGTTACCAAACCAGTGCTTTTAGCAGTCAATAAAGTAGATAGTTCTAAGCGTGAAAATGATGCTTTGGAATTTTACAATTTAGGTTTAGGCGAATATTTTACTCTTTCTGGAATGAGTGGTAGTGGAACAGGTGAATTGCTGGACGAATTAGTAAAAAGATTGCCCGAACTCCCAGAAAAATCAGAAGAAGAAAATCCGTTACCAAGATTTGCTGTTGTTGGACGACCCAATGCTGGAAAATCGTCATTTATCAATGCCCTTTTAGGGCACGACAGATACATCGTAACTGATATTCCAGGCACTACAAGAGACTCTATTGATACGCCATTTACAAGATTTGGTTTCGATTTTAATTTGGTTGATACTGCTGGTATCAGGCGAAAAGCAAAGGTTAAAGAAGATTTAGAATTTTATTCTGTGATGCGTTCAGTACGAGCCATTGAACATTCGGATGTAATTATTTTAATGATTGATGCTACACGTGGTTTTGAAAGTCAAGATCAAAACATCTTTTGGCTGGCAGAAAAAAATCGAAAAGGCGTAGTTATTCTTGTTAATAAATGGGACTTGATTGAAAAAGACACTCAAACAACTAAAATATTTGAGCAAAAAATTCGAAAAGAATTAGAACCTTTTACAGATGTTCCTATTTTGTTTATTTCTACTTTAACTAAACAACGCTTGTTAAAATCTTTAGAAACTGCCGTTCAAGTGTTTGAAAGTCGTAAACAACGAGTTACAACCTCTAAGTTTAACGATGTAATGTTGCCTATTATTGAACACACCCCTCCCCCAGCCTTAAAAGGGAAATATGTAAAAATAAAATACTGTATGCAGTTGCCTACCCCTACTCCACAGTTTGTGTTTTTTGCAAATTTGCCCCAATATGTAAAAGATCCTTACAAACGATATATAGAAAATAAATTACGAGAAAATTTTAATTTTTCAGGCGTGCCTATTGATATTTATTTTAGACAGAAATAGTAGTTTTAGTAATAGAAAACCCAATTCCTTTTGTATTTTTCTATTTATTAACAAAGAGCCCCTCTAAAAACTGTTTTTATTCTATAACCGAATGATACTCAATAAGTCCGTCAATGGGTCGTCTTAAAACATTGCCTAAAGTTATTCCGTTTTTTTGCATAACAATAGCTAATTCATCTTTTAAATAAAACGCTATCGAGCCAATAAAATGTACTGGAACTTGTGTATAATTTTCGTATTGTTTAATATAATTTTCTACAAAAATTTGCATATTTTCAAATACAATTTCTTGGATATACGGATGCTGTTTGTTTTGTATTAAAAACTTAGCAAAAGTTGCTAAATAAGCATTTGGGTTAGATTCTTTATATAAATTATGTTTAATAGTATCGGCATCTAAATCGTATTCTGTTGCCATTTTTTCAGCCAAATCTTTGGGCATTTTATTAAAATAATAGGCTCTTAACAAATGCTTTCCGAACATATTTCCACTACAATCATCCATACAAATATAACCTAACGATTGCACTTTTTGATGTAAATTTTGCCCATCAAAATAACTGCAGTTTGAACCCGTTCCTAAAATACAAACAATGGCTTGTTCGTTCCGAGGTGTTGTTGCAAAAACAGCAGCGTAAGTATCTTCTTTAACTTCTATATAAGCATTTTTAAAATACTCTTTAAAAGTTTCTTCTAAATAAATTCGCATACGCTCTGTGCCACAACCTGCTCCATAAAAATATAAATGGGTTACTTTTTCTTTATTATGCGAAATATCAAAACGAGCATTTACACGTTCAATTACTTCTTTTTTTGATAAAATTTCGGGGTTTAATCCAAGAGTTTGTGCAGTAAACAATATATCACCTTTGTTATCCAAAGCTATCCAATCGGCTTTTGTAGAGCCACTATCTACTAATAATTTCATTAACTATAATTTTAATTTTTAGAACTAATAATAAATGCCTTATACGAATAGGTATAAGGCATTTATAACAATATTTATTTATAAATTACTAATATGAACTGCTAAATCAATCAATTTGCTTGAATAACCATATTCGTTATCATACCACGAAACCACTTTCATAAACGTTCCGTTTAATCCAATTCCTGCTTTAGCATCAACAATACTTGTTCTTGAATCTGAAATAAAATCTTGCGAAACAACATCGTCTTCTGTGTATCCTAAAATACCTTTCATGGTTGTTTCAGAAGCTACTTTTAAGGCTTGCATTACTTCTGCATATGAAGTTTCTTTAGCTAAACGAACAGTTAAATCAACAGCAGAAACGTCAGCAGTTGGAACTCGCATACTCATCCCGGTTAATTTTCCGTTTAGTTCAGGGATAACTTTACCCACAGCTTTTGCAGCCCCTGTTGATGCTGGAATTATATTTAAAAGTGCAGCTCTACCTCCTCTAAAATCTTTTTTAGAAGGTCCATCAACGGTTAATTGTGTAGCGGTTGTAGCATGAACAGTAGTCATTAAACCTTCAACAATTCCAAAATTATCGTTTATAACTTTAGCTAAAGGTGCTAAACAGTTGGTAGTGCACGATGCGTTTGAAACAATAGTATCAGTAGCTGTAACTTTGTCATGATTTACACCCATTACAAACATTGGGGCATCAGCCGAAGGTGCAGAAATTACCACTTTTTTAGCTCCACCAACAATGTGGCTATTTGCTTTTGCTAAATCAGTAAAAATACCTGTACATTCTGCAACTACATCAACTTCTACTTCGTTCCATTTTAAATTTGCAGGGTCTTTTTCAGCAGTAACTCTAATGTGTTTTCCGTTCACGTATAAATTTCCGTCTTTTACTTCAACTTCTCCTTTAAATTTTCCGTGAACTGAATCATATTTTAATAAATAAGCTAAATGATCTACCTCTAATAAATCGTTGATAGCTACTACCTCAACGTTATCTCTATTATAGGTTTCTCTAAAAACAATTCGTCCTATACGGCCAAATCCGTTGATTCCAATTTTTACTTTTGACATAATGTGTAAATTTTAAATTATATTTTTTAAAAAAGTGAGTAAAGATAATATTTTTTGTTTAAAGTTTAAAAGTTTATATTTATAATAGTTTTATAAACCTACAACCAACAACTATTAAATACTCATAATATCTGAAACTCTTATAAGTTCTTGGTCTATTTGTGAATGTCCTTTAATGGCTTGGTCTAAAGGAGTTAAAGCCACTTGGTCGTTTAGCATTCCAACCATATAGGTTGATTTTCCTTCAAGAATAGATTCTACTGCTTTAACCCCTAATCGGCTGGCTAAAACTCTATCGTAACAAGAGGGAGAACCTCCACGCTGGATATGCCCTAAAACAGAAACTCGAACGTCATATTCTGGTAGGTTTTCATCAATATAATCTTTTAATTCAAATACATTTTTACCTATTTTATCACCTTCAGCAATTACAACGATACTTGATGATTTTCCTGAGGCTTTACTTCTTTTTAAAGAATCAACCAATCTGTCTAACCCTAAATCTTCTTCTGGAATTAAAATTTCCTCAGCACCTGCTCCAATTCCTGCATTTAATGCTATATGACCTGCATCTCTACCCATTACTTCTACTAAAAATAATCGGTTGTGAGAACTGGCTGTATCTCTAATTTTATCAATGGCTTCTACCACAGTGTTTAAAGCGGTATCATAACCTAAAGTGTGTGAAGTTCCATAAATATCGTTATCAATGGTTCCAGGAATACCCATCACCGGAATACTGTATTCATTATGAAAAATTTCGGCACCCGTAAAGCTCCCATCACCACCAATAATTACTAAGGCATCTAATTCAAATTTTTTAACGTTTTCATAGGCTTTTTTTCTTCCTTCAGGGGTTCTAAATTCGGCTGAACGAGCCGATTTTAAAATAGTTCCACCTTTGTTGATAATGTTATGCACTTTTCTGGGTCCCATAGGCTCTATATCGCCTTCTATGAGCCCTTGGTAACCCCTGAAAATACCAAAACATTCAATTTTATGGAATGCACACGTCCGAACCACCGAACGAATAGCAGCATTCATGCCTGGAGAATCGCCCCCAGAAGTTAAAACACCTATTTTTTTAATATTATTGTTTAACATATTCTTACTTTTAAACCGTAAAATTACGACTATTTTAATTATTTTTTTAAAAAATGTTTAAATTGCCAATATCAATAAAATTTCAAACGATTTCGTTAATAACTTTTTATTTTTAAAAGCGAATTTAATTAAATATTTTGATTTTTAAATTTAAAGTAGTAACTTTGCACCCGTTTGGTTTAACCTCTGACGAAAATCGTGAATGTTAAGCTGATTTTTAATTAAAATTTATAATATTATGTCAAATTTAGTTCAATTTGTTCAAGAACAATTTATTGCTAAAAAAGATTTCCCTAATTTTGTAGCCGGAGATACCATCACGGTTTATTACGAAATTAAAGAAGGTGAAAAAACAAGAACACAGTTTTTTAAAGGTGTTGTTATCCAACGTAGAGGTGCAGGAGCTACCGAAACATTTACCATCCGAAAAATGTCGGGTGCAGTAGGTGTTGAGCGTATTTTTCCAGTTAATATGCCCGCTCTACAAAAAATTGAATTGAACCAACGTGGTAAAGTTCGTAGATCACGTATATTCTACTTCCGAGAGCTTACAGGTAAAAAAGCCAAAATTAAAGAGCGTAGAAGATAAGAATTGCATACTACCAAAAAAAAGCTGTTTCATTTGTTTGAAGCAGCTTTTTTTATTGAGTTAAGTTTAAAAAAATTGTTTTTATTTACAAAAATATTTTTAAATTAATTTTTAACCCCTATATTTGTGGGCATTTTAAAAATTTATAATGAAAAATTTATTACAAAAATTTGAAAATAAACAACCAGAAATTGTCTTTAATTGGAAAGATAACGAAACCGAAGCAGAAGGTTGGACTGTTATAAATTCTTTAAGAGGTGGTGCAGCAGGAGGAGGAACACGAATGCGAAAGGGCTTAGATATGAACGAGGTTTTATCACTCGCTAAAACAATGGAAGTAAAATTTACCGTTTCGGGGCCTGCTATTGGAGGAGCAAAATCAGGAATTAATTTTGACCCTCAAGACCCTAGAAAAATAGGCGTTTTAAAACGATGGTATAAAGCCGTATTTCCGTTATTAAAAAACTATTATGGCACAGGAGGCGATTTAAACGTTGATGAAATCCATGAGGTAATCCCAATAACCGAAGATTGTGGAGTTTGGCATCCACAAGAAGGTGTTTTTAACGGGCATTTTAAACCAACAGAAGCCGATAAAATAAATAGAATAGGACAACTAAGGCAAGGAGTAATAAAAGTGATTGAAAATCCAAACTTTTCCCCCGATGTAACTCGTAAATACACGGTTGCAGATATGATAACAGGTTTTGGAGTAGCCCAAGCAGTAAAACATTTTTATGATGTTTATGGAGGTTCTATAAAAGAAAAAAAAGTAATAGTTCAAGGTTTTGGAAATGTGGGCTCGGCTGCTGCATATTATTTTGCCTCGATGGGAGCAAAAATTGTAGGTATTATTGATAGAAATGGTGGGCTAATCAACGAAAATGGTTTTAGTTTTGAAGAAATTAAAAAATTATTTTTAACCAAAGACGGAAATACGCTGGTAACCGAAAATATGATTCCTTTTGAAGAAATAAATCAAAAAATATGGAATATTAAGGCAGAAATATTTGCTCCTTGTGCAGCTTCACGATTAGTTACGCACGAACAGGTTGATAAAATGATTGCTAACGGCTTAGAAGTTATTACATGTGGGGCAAATGTGCCTTTTGCAGATAAAGAGATTTTCTTCGGACCAATAATGGAAGCAACAGATGCTAAAGTAAGTTTAATTCCTGATTTTATTTCAAATTGCGGAATGGCTCGTGTTTTTGCATATTTTATGGAGAAAAAAGTGCAAATGACCGACGAAGCGATTTTTAACGACACTTCAGAAACTATTAAAAAAGCACTTATTAAAACACATCAGCTAAATACATCAAAACAAAATATAAGTGCAACAGCTTTTGAAATAGCTTTAAACGATTTAATTTAAAAATAAATGAAAAATATTATTAAAAAAATACTATTAGTATTTGTGGCTATAACTTATGGGTTAGCACAAAATCCTGCAAATTTAGATACTACTTTTGGAACAAGTGGAAAAGTTTTTACCGATTTTAATTCAAATTCTGAAATAGGAAATTCTATGGTAATCCAGCCAGATGGAAAAATTATTTTAGCAGGAACAGGCTTAGTAACTTCTGCAAATGCGTATAATTTTTGCGTTGCTAGATATAACACAAATGGAACGTTAGATACATCTTTCGGGACAAACGGAAAAGCAAATTTTGAAATTACAAATTATAACAATAGTTATAAACGTGATTATGCAACAGGGATAGCTTTGCAATCTGATGGCAAAATTGTTATCTCGGGCTATTGTCCGGATGCAAATTTCTCATCAGCCGATAATGAATCTGCAGTTATTCGATTGAATACCAATGGAACTTTAGATACCACCTATGCTACTAACGGAATTTTACGTTTTGGTTTTGGTTCGGCTCACTGTCAGGCTAATAATATTGCAATTCAACCAGACAATAAAGTAGTTGTTGCAGGATATTCAACAACAACTTCTTCTGATCATGATTTTGCAGTTGCTCGTATCAATACAGACGGAACTTTGGATACCGATTTTAGTAACGATGGAAAACAAGTTATTAACTTAGGCACTTATGACAGTGCAAACTCAATTGCTATACAACCCGATGGGAAGATTTTAGTAGCAGGAAATGCAGGTGGGAACTTAGGATTGGTTCGTTTTACAGAATATGGAAACTTAGATACAACTTTCGGAACAGGAGGCAAAGTAATAACAAATATACCCGATGGAGGCGAACTATTAAATACAATAACTTTACAACCAGACGGCAAAATTTTGGGAGGTGGTTATTATTCATCAACAGAAACAAATTTTTTGGTAGTTCGTTATAATACAAACGGAACTTTAGATACCACATTTGGAACCAATGGATATACAAATGTAGATTTAGATAATGGAAGTGGAGATATTGCAAAAAGCATAGCACAGCAAAACGATGGTAAAATTATCCTTGTAGGCGATTGTTATACTAATGGTGTTAGTTATTTTGCAATTGCACGTTTTACAAACAACGGGGTTTTAGACACAACTTTTAGTGGAGACGGAATACAACTAACAACCATGAACGGTGCCGATGCAAATGCTGTAAAACTACAAGCTGATGGTAAAATTGTTATAGGAGGTGGCAACTACTTAGGAGGTGGTAATACAGGAAATTTTGCAATAGCAAGGTATTTAGGCGATAGTTATTTAGAAACACCCGATTTTGAAAATAATAATTATATAAAAATATACCCTAATCCCGTTCAAAATAAATTAACTTTAGTATTAAACGATACAAACACATTTGATAATTATAAAATTCATGATTTAAACGGACGCATTTTATTACAAGGTATGGCAAATAAAACTACCGAAACAACTATAGATACCGAAACCTTAACCCCTGGTGTATATTTTATATCTTTTAAAAATTCTAACCAAACATATAAAATCATAAAAAAATAAAGTTTACTAAAAAAAATAAAAATCAACCAAATTTATTAAAAATTTAAAACTATTTCAATGGAAATTCTACTCATTTTTTTATTCGTAGTAGGCTATTTCGCTATAGCCTTTGAACACCCTTTAAAATTAGACAAAACTGTTACAGCTTTGCTTATGGCTGCACTAATGTGGGCTTTGTTAGCCATTGGCTTTCAAAACGGCTGGTTTAGTATTATTGACAGTTATGAGAGCGTTTTTAATATAAAAAACCCTGATTTACACGCTCAGGAACACGGTTTTGAAAGTATTCTAACACATCATGTAGGTAAAATTGCCGAAATATTAGTTTTTTTAATAGGAGCAATGACCATAGTAGAAATAATTGACCTTCACAGAGGATTTGAAGTTTTAAAAGACATGATTAAAACAAAAAGTAAACAAAAATTATTATGGATAACAGGTATAGTAGCTTTCTTTCTATCAGCAATAATAGACAATTTAACTGCTACTATTGTTTTAATTTCACTCCTCAGAAAATTAGTTCATAACCGAGAAGAGCGAATTTGGTATGTTTCGTTAATTGTAATAGCAGCAAATGCCGGTGGAGCATGGTCGCCTATTGGAGATGTTACTACAACAATGCTATGGATTGCAAAAAAAGTAACATCAGTTGGCTTAACAGAATATGTAATTATACCTGCAGTTTTATGTTTTATTGTGCCATTTTTAATCGCATCAAGGTTTAAAGTTTTTAACGGAAGCATTTTAGTTAAAGATACAGACGATGAAGACGAAAACAAAAAATTATTAAGCAGTAAAACCATGCTTTGGTTAGGATTAGGTACTATTGTTTTTGTTCCAGTTTTTAAAACAATCACACACTTGCCTCCTTATATCGGTATGATGCTTAGCTTAGGAGTGGTTTGGTTAGTATCAGAATACATACACCCAGAAGAAAATTTTGACCATAAAGATAAACATTTATATTCTGCTCATAAAGCCTTATCTCGTATAGAATTTTCAAGTATCCTATTCTTTTTAGGGATTTTAATGGCAGTTGCATCCTTAGAAACACTAGTTTTTGGCACAATAAACGGCACCAATGTAGGCACATTACGCTATTTAGCCGAGAATATGTCAAACGCAATCCCTAATATGGATATTGTTATTATTATCTTAGGAGTTTTATCAGCAATAATAGATAATGTGCCTTTGGTAGCAGCTTCTATGGGTATGTACACCTACGAAATAGACCATCCAATTTGGCATTTTATAGCCTATTCTGCCGGAACAGGAGGTAGTATGCTTATTATAGGCTCAGCAGCAGGAGTAGCAGCGATGGGAATGGAAAAAATAGATTTTATTTGGTATTTTAAAAAAATAACATGGCTTGCTTTTGCAGGTTTTATTGCAGGGGCTTTAAGCTTTATTTTTATTGAACATTTTATAAGGTAAAAATTTTAGGAGGCTTCTAAAAATTGGTCTTGTAATAAAAATGAATTTTTAGAAGTCCCCATTAGAAATTATTGGCTATTTTTACTATCGTATTCCAATTTCGTGTAGTGCAATTTTTCCCAAATAATTGTTCCAATTCTTCCATTGCTTTGGAAGTATTCGAGATGGATAAGTCTAAAACACTACAAACTATTCGATTATTGCTGTAAATTATTTGAAAAGAAACATCGCTTGAACGATAAGGTATCGGTAGTACAAATGTTGGTTCGTCTTTTAAAAAAGTTACATATAAGCGTATGTTTTTATGAATATTTATCTTTTCAAAAGGTTTTTGAAGTAATAAATAGTTTATTTCAATTTCTGATTTTAAGATAACTGGAATTTTAAAAGTATAAAAATTAAAAAGACAATTTTCAATTTTCAATTCTAAGGCAACACGATCCGTTTGTGCTGTTTCAAATACAATATTGCCTGAATTTAGGATTGTTTTTACATTTTTACCACCTATTTTTGCAATAATATTTTGAATATCAGTCATCGAAATTTTATGATGCCCACCAACGTTTATACCTCTTAGAACTCCAACTATTTTCAAAGTATAATGATTATTTAGTTGCAAAATTTATTTTAAACCCAGCATAAAACCACGAAAAAATAAGTAAAGCACCTCCAAAAGGAGTAATCGGCCCCAGAAAACGAACAGAAAAAGGAATGTAATTTTTAAAAGAAAGCATAAAAATAGAGCCAGAAAAGAACAAAACACCAATAAAAGTGGTTATAAATATATGATGTTTTACTTTGGTTGATATACGATTTGTTTGTGATAAAAACAATAAAAATAAAGCATGATACATTTGATAACGAACCCCAATTTCGAACGAATACAATTGATTTTCGGTTAAATATTGTTTAAATAAATGCGCCCCAAAAGCCCCCATAATAATAGATAAACCACCCAAAAATAGTCCAGTTTTTAAAAGTTTATTTTCCATAATATTTTTATATTTTGCTAATTTATATGCAAAAATAGTATTTATAGTTATACTTACATTTAAAAAATATTTTTTATATTTTTTTAATACAAACCCTATCTTTGCAATCCCTATTTATACAACAAAATGAACAAAAATATTGAACTTATTGAGCTTGGCTTAAAAGATTACAAAGAAACGTGGGATTATCAAGAAGAATTATTTACCAAGATTACAACTCAAAAAATAGACAATCGAAACAATCAAACCAATTTGTTAACATCTAATTATTTTTTGTTTGTGGAGCACCCTCATGTATATACACTAGGCAAAAGTGGTGATTTTTCTAATTTATTGCTATCTAAAAACCAATTAGTTACCAAAGGTGCTACGTTTTATAAAATAAATAGAGGAGGCGATATTACCTATCATGGACCTGGTCAAATTGTGGGCTATCCTATTTTAGATTTGGAAAATTTTTTTACAGATATTCATAAATACTTGCGGTTTTTAGAAGAGGTAATTATTTTAACATTAAAAGAATATGGAATTTCTGCCACCCGAAGTGAAGGCGAAACTGGGGTATGGCTAGATGTAAATACGCCCTTTGCCCGAAAAATTTGTGCTATGGGGGTTCGGGCTTCTCGATGGGTTACTATGCATGGTTTTGCCCTAAATGTGAACACAGATTTAGGCTATTTTGACAATATTATTCCGTGCGGTATTCGAGGGAAAGCAGTTACTTCTTTAAATAACGAATTAGGGATAGATTCAATTGATATGAATGAAGTAAAAACTAAAATTCAACATCATTTTTCTGCACTTTTTGAATCAAAATTTGTATAAAAAAAATGACAATACTAAAATTGGTTTAAAGTTTTACTTTTTCAATTTCAAACAAGTAAAGTTCATTTTTTTATACCACATAAGATATAATTTATTTATCTTCACAATAATTACGCCTCTAAGAGTATAAATTTATAAAATATTAAAAAAATATACCTTTTATGATATTATATTTTAATATTATTGTATATTTTAAGTCTAAAAGGTATAAAAATGAAAAAAAATCTAATCGATTTAAGCATACATATAAAACTAAAACGAAAACTAAAACGAAAACAAAACAAAACAAACTAACACAACCCGAATTAGCCCTAAAAGCAGGCGTTGGTTTGCGTTTTTTACGAGATTTAGAGCAAGGCAAAAACTCCTTACGGATAGACAAAGTGAACGATGTTCTAAAACTTTTTGGAGAAACCTTGGGAGCCGTTCCTATAAACAGAGAAAATTACTAAACAATGAATAGAGCAGGAAATGTATATTATAAAGATATATTTTGCGGAGTTGTAAGCGAATCAAACTCGGGTTATACATTTATATATGATTTTGATTATTTAAAATCAAATGATAATCAATCTATTAGCCTAACATTGCCTTTAACAAACAAACCCTATCACAGCAAACCAGTATTTGCTTTTTTTGATGGTTTGATACCCGAAGGCTGGCTTTTAGACATCGCTAAAAAAAATTGGAAAATAAATTATAAAGACCGAATGGGATTGCTTTTGATGTGTTGTAAAGATAGCATCGGGGTAGTGAGCGTTCAAAAAAGAAATGAAGAATTATAAAAAAAATACTTGCACAGCAAAGTCTGCCGTTCGTAGTTCAGAGAAAAACTACTTTTTATGACCGACGTTGTTTGCAATGTTATGAGCCACTTTTAGGAACTACTTCAGATTTTCATGAGGCTTGTAACAAACGTTTTTTTTTGGCAATTAAAAACACCTCAATTGGCTTATAATTTAGATAATTTACAAGATTTAGCCACTAAAATAATCCAAAGTCAGATGGCAGTTACGGGGGTTCAGGCAAAAATTTCGTTGAGTTTATACCGAAAAGAAGAAAAAAAATTTAACAAAAAAACTAAACATCATAGGGCTATATGGAGATTATATGCTAAAACCACCATCTGAATTTTACCCTCAATTACCTGAATTAGAAAGTGTTACTATGCACATGGCTGATATTTGCAGAATAAAAGTGGTGCCTCATAGTTTGGTAAAACTACAAGACGAAACCCTTTGTTACATAACCAAACAAGTAGATAGAACCCGAAAAGGTAAATTGCACATGAAAGATATGTGTCAGTTAAGCGAACGGCTTACCGAAGACAAATATAAGAGCAGTTATGAACAGGTGGCTAAGTTGGTTTTAAAGTATTCTTCAAATCCGTTGTTAGATGTGAGTAATTTTTATGAGCTGGTTTTGCTTAGCTTTTTTACGGGTAATGCAGATATGCACTTAAAAAATTTTTCATTGTTAGAAACTGAAAATCAAGGCTTTATTTTATGCCCAGCGTATGATTTAGTGCCAACAGCATTGGTAGATCTTGCCGATACCGAAGAGCTTGCCTTAACACTAAATGCCAAAAAACGAAAACTAAAATATAGTGATTTTTTAGTTGCTTTTGAAAATAGTGGTTTAAGTAAAAAAGTTTTAGATAATACATTGAAACTGTTTGTATATGCAAAACCCGAAATGTTTGCGATTCTTGATAAGAGTTTTTAAAACAAAGAATTAAAATATAAATACTTTTCATTGGTAAATAGCCGGTATAAACAATTAGATTTGTTATAATATCAAAATAAGCATTAAGTTGTATGCCATAAGCAGTATGCTTTTTGATTTAATTTGTAATTTTACAAATCAGCATCCTATAATAATAGTATAAAAAAATACGCTAAAGCTTGCTTTAGCGTATTTCAAAATAACCAACCAAACTAACAAAATTTAATGATTTTATGATTTCAAGAGTTCATTTATGTATGCTTTAGTTGTGGCATCATAAATCCCTGTAACTGCAATATTTTTATGGGTCGATTGCAATAGTTTTAATCCATTTTCGGTTTTTGAACCAAAATCTCCGTCTGATGTTCCTATTTCATATCCTAATATTTTTAAAATATCTTGTAATAAAACAACTTGGTTGCCTTTTGAACCTTTTTTAAGTATGGGTTCGGGTAGTTTTATTATTTTTGAGGCATTGGTTAATCGTCTAAAATCCAATACTTCAGTAGTGCTATAAGCAGAAATAGAAACTGCATTTCCTTGATTACCGCCTAAGGTGTAAACGCGTGTTCCATCTTGTGAAAATCCTAAAAAAATACCTACATGCCCTTTCCAAGAATTGATACTTTCTCGCCAATAAACCACAACATCCCCTGGCTCTGGATTTGTAATTTTTGTTCCAACATTTAACCAAGATCGTGCGGACTCATTATTAGAGCCTTTAACTCCACATTTTTTTGCAACCCAATTCAAGAATATACTACACCAAGCAGTTTCATCGGTTGTTACACTTGTAAAACCTGCTTCTTTTGCATAGTCTATAATGCGTTGATTGTGTTTGTTACCTACAATTTCTGCAACTCCAATTTCGTTGATGGCAAAATTTAAAATATTTTTCATTGATAATTGTTATTAAAGAGCCTTCTAAATGCATCAATATTTTTTGCAAAGTTAGAGTTCAATATTATACGTGTCAAGGGGAAAAATCTACCTAAAAATATAGGAAAAACTATAATAAAAGGGATGGGGAAACCCCTAATTAGCGTTGTTTTTATCCCCAAAAACGACTTCTTGTTAAAAATATGTTTAAAAAAATATAAATTACTATAATTAAGGGGGCTTCTAAAAATTGATTTTGTAATGAAAATTTGTAATTTTTAAAAAGTTTTTTTGTAATAAAAATATTTTTTTAGAAACCCCATTTAGTATATTTGCTAAAAAATAATTTAATGTTACCTCTTTCTGATATTTATTTTACCCTTCAAATTTTTCAAAAGCATTTGCTTTTAAACGAGGCAGCACATTTGATTTTACAACAATTTAAACTTCAAGATACTAATTTAGAGCGATTTAACTTTACAGAACCTGTCCAAAATGGTTTACTTATAATGACAACCGTTGGGGATTTTGGCAAGCCACAAACCATCAATATTCCTTCCAATGCTTTTATATACGATGCTGCTTTAATTATCAATTTAATAGCACACGAAATGCACCATGTGAAGCAAAAAGCTTCAGAAACGTTGGTTTTAGACAAAAACGAACGTGAATTTCAGGCGTATTCAGAGATGATTTTTCATGAAATTTTTCCGTTAGTTCCAGAAGTTTCGGATATGCAAAAAGTTCATTTCATCAACAAAGCCTTTGACTATTATGAACGAATGGGTAAAAAAACTGAACTGCAAAAAAAATATGAACTGCAAAAAAACCGATTGGAAATTATTTTAAAACAACTTATACCTAAAATTTAAAAAAATCGCCTATAGCAGTTAAATATTGCTTAATTATAAGACTAAAGTGATTCTATTTTATAGTTTTGTTTAAAATTTAATGGTATGCAAAAAATTAGCCTTATTATCTGTCTATTTTTACTACAAATTGCTACGGCACAAATCAAAGGAAAGGTTACAGACACTGCAGGTAACCCTATTCCGTATGTAAGTATTTATATAGAAAACACGTATAACGGAACTACTTCCAACGAAAAAGGAAATTATGAATTAAACCTTACAACTAAAGGTAAAAACACGATAGTTTTTCAAAACTTAGGTTATAAAACACTTAAAAAAGTAGTTGAAATTGCACAATTTCCTTATCTTTTAGACGTGGTTTTAGAAAATGAAACCTATAATTTAAAAGAAATTGTGGTGCAAAATGGTATCAATCCTGCCAACGAAATCATTAGAAATGCTATTAAAAACAGAAAAACAAACAACGCTGCTACCAAAAGCTACGAAGCCGATTTTTATTCTAAAGGGATTTTCAGAGTTGCCAATATGCCTAAGAAAATTTTTGGACAAGAAATTGGCGATATGGATGGCAATTTAGATACGATAACCCGAAGTGGGGTGCTGTATTTATCTGAAACGGTTTCTAAAATTATGTTTGAACATCCCGATAATTTTAAAGAAAAAATAATTGCATCTAAAATTAGCGGACAAGATAATGGTTTTAGTTATAACACGGCTTTGGGCTCTAATATTAATTTTTATGAGAATTTATTAGATTTTAAAATTCCAATGATTTCGCCTATTGCCGATAATGCTTTTAATTATTATACATACGAACTTGAAAGCACATTTTACGAAGGTTATAACCTGATCAATAAAATAAAATAAAATTAAAACCAAAACGAGATAAAGAACCTGTTTTCGAAGGCTATATTTTTATTGTAGAAAATACATGGGCAATTTATGGGATAGATGTAATAGTGAAAGGCTATCGGATGCAAGAGCCTTTTTTAGAAACCATGAATTATACCCAACAATTTAGTTATAACGAAAGAACAAAAGTGTGGGCAAAAAATATGCAAACTTTTGATTTTAAGGTAGGTGCTTTTGGTATCAATTTTACAGGAAAGTTTACACACGTGTTTAGAAACTATGCTTTTAAAGATGGTTTTCAGCCAAAAACGTTTACAAAAGAAATTGTTTCGTTTGAAGAAAATGCCAATAAAAAAGATATAATTTTTTGGAACACCACACGACCTGTTGCCTTAACCGATGAAGAAGTTGTAGATTATAAAAAGAAGGACAGCATCCAAACGCTCCGAAAATCTGAAAAATATTTAGATTCTATTGATGCAAAAAACAATAAATTCAAAATTCAAAAATTGTTGATGGGATATAGCTATCAAAATTCGTATAAAAAATATCGCTTTTCGTATGATGGTTTAAAAGGTTTGGCTTCGTCTGGTTTTAATACTGTTCAAGGTTATTATATAAATTCTGGTTTATCATTCCGAAAATGGGACGATGAAAAAAATACACATAAAAATTTATCTACCAATTTTAATTATGGGTTTGCCGAAGATAAACTGCGTATAACAGCTGAATATTATCAAAAATTTAACAACAAAAATGATTCATATTTAAAAATAGAAGGAGGTTCAAAAGTTGCGCAATTTAATGTAAATGAACCAATTTCGCCTTTTATAAATACCCTAAGCACTTTGTTTTTTAAAGATAATTATGCAAAATTATATGCAAAAGATTTTACAAAAGCAACCTTTGGTCAAGAACTTTTTAATGGTTTTTATATTAATACAACTATGGAATACTCCCATAGAAAACCCTTACAAAACACAACGGATTATACTTTGATAAAAAAAGATAAATTATATACTTCAAACGACCCTCAAAATCCTGAAAATTATACAACTAACAGTTTTGCAAGCCATCATTTAACCAAGTTTAGTTTCGATTTTATGGTTCGTTTTGGGCAAAAATATATCTCCAGACCCGATGGAAAAATAAATTTAAGCAATGGCAACTACCCTTCATTATCATTTAGCTATCAAAAAGGAATGTTTGGAAGCACCGATAATTTAAACTTTGATAAAATTGTAGGGCAACTAAAATACAACAAATCTATAAGCAACAAAGGTGAACTAAAAACAACTTTAAAAGCCGGTAAATTTTTAGACGTTAAAGATATTTCGTTTATAGATTATCAACATTTTAACGGAAACGAAACGCATATTTTAACCTTTAATTCGGCAGAACGTTTCAATTTATTACCCTATTACAGCCACAGCACCAATAAGCAGTATTTAGAAACACATATTGAACATGATTTTAAGGGCTATATTTTAAACAAAATTCCGTTGCTTAACAAATTTCAATGGAATACGATTGTGGGCTATCATCAAGTAGCAATACCTAATCAAAAACCGTATCAAGAATTTAGCATCGGTTTAGATAAAATTGGATTCGGAAAGTATAAATTTTTACGAGTAGATTATGTAAAAGCCTATAACGGAAGTCAATACATATGCGATGGCTTAATGTTTGGATTAAAATTTAATTGAGGGGACTTCAAAAGTTATCATGACCGAAACGTTTTATGTTATCCTTTTTTGCTTGCTCTATTTCTACATCTTTTTTTGTTTATTTTTGTTGTGCATTTATATAGGTTTTGCACCTCAAATATACATATAATTATTTGATTATCAAAATATTAAAACAAAAAAGTCTCTTTAAACGTAGCTACCAGTTTTGTAAGATCAAACGCCTCATCATACTTCAAAAAACCATTTTCTACATACAAAGGGCTGTCGAAATTATTAGTAAACAAACCTCCTGTTCCTAAACCTTGAGGCATAGCATTTTGTTTTATAAACGTATATTGTGCAATGGCATTGAGCCCAATATTGCTTTCGAGTGCTGAGGTTATCCACCAACCAATGTTTAACTCTTCTGCTAATAAAATCCATTGATTTGTTCCAGCAAAACCACCTATTAAACTTGGTTTTAAAATTATATAGTGAGGTTTTATAGTATCTAATATTTTTCTTTTTTCTGTATTTGTAAAAACTCCTATTAATTCTTCGTCTAAAGCTATCGAAATAGGTGAATTACTGCATAAATTAGCCATTTTGAGCAATTGATTTTTTGCAATAGGTTGCTCAATACTATGTATTTTATATTTTTCTAATTGATTCAGTTTATGCAGAGCTTCCTCAGGATGAAAAGCTCCGTTTGCATCTACTCTAATTTCAATAGTTTTTTCATCAAAATTTTTTCGTATAAATGCTAAAAGTTCTAATTCTTTTTCAAAATTTATAGCTCCAATTTTTAGTTTAATAACCCGAAAACCTGACGCTATTTTTTTTTGAATTTGTTGTTTCATAAAAACCTCATCTCCCATCCAAATTAAACCATTAATAGGGATATATTCTGTTCCTTCGGTAAATTTTGAAGGAAAAATAACCATAGAATTTTGTGCCTTTAAACTAAAAAAAGCTGTTTCTAACCCAAATTGTATCGAAGGAAATTCAATAAGATTATTTAATAATTTTTCTAATCCTAAGTTGATATTTTGGCAAACCCATTTTAGTTTTTCTTCATAATCGGGTCTATCATCTGCTGAAAGCCCTTTAAAAAGTGCACACTCTCCTATTCCTATTTTATCATTAGTATTTAAAACTAAAAAAAACGTTTCTTTATACGTTAAAATTCCTCGAGAAGTTCCACTTGGATTTTTAAATTGCAATTTATATCGGTAATATTTTGCTTGGATTGGCACTTTTTTCTTAGTTTAGATTATTAAAAAAATAAATTTATAAAATTACTAATCCAAAACTCGTGTTGCTTTTTCAAAATCATCGATTGAAAAGCCTGCTTTTTTAAATATTTCTACATCTTTTTTTGCTCTATTTTTCCAACTCTCCTTTGGACTTATGTTTTGATTTTTATATTTTTTATGAATGTCTTTCGCCTTTCCTAACTCATCTATTAATACATAATAATGCGATTTAGTTAATTGAATTTCTATCTCCGAAGCGTCTAAATTTTCGGCATCTGTTAAGGATTTATTTGCTTTGTCGAATTGTTTTGCAAGAAGGTAACAAAAAGCCAAAGTGTTATAATCTAAAGCTGTTCCTCTTTTTTTTTGAATAATTTTTGTTTGCAAAAGTTCAATCCCTTCGTCAATTTTGCCCGAAGCTGATAGTGTTAAAGCGTTATTTCTAATAATTGAATTTGCTTTACTTTGATTGCCTGTTTGAGCTAAACAATCGTTTCCGGCAACATCAAAAGCAATTTTCATTTCGCTATATAATAAATTTTTATACTCATTAAATTTATAAGTTTCTTGAAATTTTTTAACCATACAAACACAATAAGCGTCTGAATCTGCAAGTGCTTTGGCTGCTTCAGATGTTTTACACTGGTTTAAAATTATATTTCTATTGCTTGCATTCCAGCCTCTACTTGCATTATAATCTACCCAAGGCACAATTTCAAGAACAATTCGGGCATCCATAAACCAATTATTACTTTCAAAACCAAAAAACAAGTTTAAAGTTGTGTCTTTTAAACAACTTGAATTTGAAAATGATAATACTTTTGCGTCTTTATTTATGGGCTCAGCCTGAACAATACAAGCCTTATCTGTTTTGGCTAATTTTTGATAATTTTTTGCTAAATCTTCAGAGGTAAAAATTGCATATTTACATTTATCTTCTCCTGAAACCATCGACATAAGCGTAAGTGCACCTGCTGCACCTTTTGACATTCCTGATGGGTCGGGCACAGCCTTTAACATTGAAACTAAACTTTGTGAAAGTTGTTGATTTTCATCAAGCAAAGTAATTCTGTAAACTAATTCTGTAGTTCCGGTTGGTAAATCTTCTGATTTTATATATATACGATTTCCTGCTGAAACTTTAAAATCTTTGGTCATAGCACGTTCTTTATCCCAATATCCGCTTGGGGTTTGGGCAAAGGCAACTGTTGAAAACAATAAAAATAAAATATATTTTTTCATCTTTTTTATAAACTTATTTTTACAAAAGTAATAAAAAAAGCCACTCAAAAAAGAGTAGCTTTTATATATAAGTAAGAAAAAATCGTGATTAGATAAAACGTTTTTGTTATTTAACTTTATTTACGATAGCTGTAAATGCTTCTGGGTGGTTCATAGCTAAATCGGCTAAAACTTTACGGTTAAGTTCAATATTATTGGCTTTTATTTTACCCATAAATTGAGAATAACTCATTCCGTGTAGTCGTGCTCCGGCATTGATACGAATAATCCAAAGAGAACGAAAATTTCTTTTTTTTGTTTTACGGTCTCTGTAAGCATATTTCATTGCTTTATCTACCGCATTTTTGGCTACTGTCCAAACGTTTTTACGTCTTCCAAAGAAACCTTTGGCTTGCTTCAACACTTTTTTTCTACGTGCTCTTGAAGCAACTGAATTTACTGATCTTGGCATAATTTTTTACTTTTTTTTTTGCAAAAGGCGATACTATTTTTCATGTATTCTTGAATGCCTATTACAGGGTTATTAAATAGTTTTAAACCTGATTAATTTAAAAAAATTAAATTAGTCGTAATTGTTCTTTAACACTTTTTTCGTCAGAACTATGAACTAATCCTGAGTGGGTTAAAGCTAATTTACGCTTTTTAGATTTTTTTGTCAAAATATGACTTTTAAAAGCGTGTTTTCTTTTGATTTTACCTGAGCCAGTAACGGTAAACCGCTTTTTAGCACCAGATTTGGTTTTCATTTTAGGCATTTCTTTTAAATTTATTATGATTTATTCTTACTTATTTCTTTTTATTGTGTCTTTTTTTAAATTGATTTGATGTTCATTTTCTTTATAAAATATTTTTTTCATATTTCCGATCTTCAAAATAGCCTGTCGATATTGAATAAAATAGAGAAATTATAGATACGATTAAACTAATAATAAATAATATTAATATTTAACATACTTCTTCTTATTTTAAAATTTGGATTTCTTTTAATAAATTATGATATTCTATTTTTCTTTTGATGTTAATGAGCCCTAAAATTATATTGAATATTAACAATCCTATCAATATCCCAAAATATATATTAATTAAAAATTTATAATCAATTGTTAAACCAAAAATAGGCAAGCAAAATTTGATTTATTTGTTTCAGGAATAAGTGGTAGAACTGCTACTAAAGCTATAGTTAATATGAAAATTTTATGTTTCATACCACTCCCTAAGGTAATTTGCTTCAATCATCTAATTTCTTTTTTATAAAGATAATTAGCAACAATTTCTCTTTTATCCATAAATAATAAAACAATTTTAGAAAAACTAATATAAAAATCTATAAACTATAAAGTTTAAAAGCAAAAAATACTAAGTTTCTTCTATAAAAACCTTCAAAATCAAATATAAAATTAACATTTTATTTCTTCTTTTTAGGTGCTATGTATAAAATCATTCGTTTTCCTTCTAAAACAGGTAATGCTTCTACTTTCCCCCATTCTTCGAGGTCTTGTGCTAATTTTAATAATAAAACTTGCCCTTGTTCTTTATAAATTATTGAACGACCTTTAAAAAATACAAATGCTTTTACTTTTGCACCTTCTTTCAAAAATTTTTCTGCATTTTTCCGTTTAAATTCATAATCGTGTTCGTCTGTTTGAGGTCCAAAACGAATTTCTTTTAAAACTGTTTGTGCTGATTTTGCTTTTAGTTCTTTTTCTCTTTTTTTTTGTTGATATAAAAACTTGCTATAATCCATTATTTTACAAACAGGAGGAACGGCATTTGGTGAAATTTCCACCAAATCAAGTTCTTGCTCTTCTGCCATTCTAAGGGCTTCGCTTGTTTTGTAAATTCCGGGTTCAACATTATCTCCTGATAATCTAATTTCTGGAACTCTAATGTGCTGATTAATGCGATGTGCATCTTTTTTTTCTTCTCGAGGTTTATATGAACCTCTGTTGTTTCTAATTGCTATGGCTCTAAAATTTTAAGTTAAACAATAAATGGTTTTAAGGTTTTGCTAATTTCTTCTGAAATTAATTTTTTAAATTCTTCAATAGTCAGTTTTTGGTTTACTTGCCCAGATTCTCCTCGTTTACGAACCGAAACTGTGTTTGTTTTTTCTTCTTCTTCTCCAATAATTATCATATAAGGATATTTTTGAAGTTCGGCTTCTCGTATTTTTTTACCTATGGTTTCGTTTCGGTTATCAATTTTGGCACGAATATCATCAAAATCGAGCAAATTTAAAACTTTTTTTGAATAATTTTCAAATTTTTCGCTAATTGGCAAAATAATTGCTTGTTCTGGCATTAACCAAAGTGGAAAATTTCCAGCTGTATGTTCTAATAAAATAGCAATAAAACGTTCCATAGAACCAAATGGGGCTCTATGTATCATCACAGGTTGATGCAATTTATCGTCTGACCCTTTGTATGATAATTTGAAACGTTCCGGCAAATTATAATCAACTTGAATGGTTCCGAGTTGCCAACTTCTTCCTAAAGCATCTTTAACCATAAAATCTAATTTAGGACCATAAAAAGCAGCTTCACCATATTCTACAATGGTTTCTAAGCCTTTTTCTTTGGCTGCATTTATAATTGCGTGTTGTGCTTTTTCCCAATTTTCATCGGAACCGATATATTTTTCATTTGGTTCTTTATCCCGTAAAGAAATTTGAGCTGTAAATTTTTCAAAGCCTAACGACCCAAATACGTACAAAACTAAATCGATAACTTTTTTAAATTCTTCATCTATTTGTTCAGGCGTGCAAAAAATATGTGCGTCGTCTTGTGTAAATCCTCTCACACGTGTAAGCCCATGCAATTCTCCACTTTGTTCGTATCTATAAACTGTTCCAAACTCTGCATATCGTTTTGGTAAATCTTTATAACTCCAAGGTTTATTATTAAAAATTTCACAGTGATGAGGGCAGTTCATTGGTTTTAACAAAAATTGTTCCCCTTCTGCTGGTGTTGTAATTGGCTGAAAACTATCTTCTCCGTATTTTTCATAATGTCCAGAGGTTACATACAATTCTTTTTGCCCAATATGTGGAGTTACAACTTGCTCATAACCTGCTTGTTTTTGTGCTTTTTTTAAAAATTGTTCTAATCGTTCTCGTAATGCTGCACCTTTAGGCAACCATAAGGGCAGCCCTTGTCCTACACGTTGTGAAAAAGCAAAAAGTTCTAATTCTTTTCCTAATTTACGATGGTCTCTTCGTTTGGCTTCTTCTAAAAGTTCTAAATAATCGGTTAAATCTTTTTGCTTAGGGAACGAAATTCCATAAACCCTTGTTAATTGCTTGTTTTTTTCGTCTCCTCTCCAATAAGCTCCTGCAACCGACATTATTTTTACGGCTTTTATAAGCCCTGTGTTTGGGATATGCCCACCTCTGCACAAATCGGTAAAGGTTGAGTGGTCGCAAAAAGTGATGGTTCCGTCTTCAAGGTTTTCAATAAGTTCTATTTTATAAGGATTATTTTCGTTTTTATAAAAAGATAAAGCATCTGCTTTTGAAGCTGAACGCATTTTAAATTCGTGCTTTCCTTTGGCTATTTCGAGTATTGCTCTTTCTATATCTGCAAAATCTTTTTCAGTAAAGGTATGTTCGCTAAAATCTACATCGTAATAAAAACCACTTTCGATAGCAGGACCAATAGTTAGTTTTATCCCTTTGTATTTTTCTTGCAAGGCTTGAGCCAGCACGTGTGATGACGAGTGCCAAAAGGCTTTTTTGCCTTCGGCATCGTTCCATGTGTATAAAATTAAACTACCATCGGTTGTTAGGGGCGTGGTTACTTCAATTGTGTTACCATTATAGGCTGCCGAAATAACGTTACGTGCTAAACCTTCGCTGATGCTAAGTGCCACATCAATAGGGCGACTTCCTTTAGGCATCTGCTTTACCGAATTGTCGGGTAGTGTAATACTAATCATTGGTTTTAAAAATATGTTTTATTTAATAATTTGCAAAGATATAAAAAGATTTAAAACTTAGTTAATTCTTTTCTGAGGTACAATTATTAGGGTTTATTCTTCCTCGTCTAATAACAATAAAAGGTAATGAAATATAAAAGGAACTTCTAAAAATGTTTAAACAAAAGCCCTATATTAGCACTAAAAAGTTTTACAGCAATAGCTAATAAAACCACACCAAATATTTTTTTTAGGACGCTTAACATGCCATCGCTCAATATTTTTTCAATTTTGCCTGAATGTTTTAGAACTATATAAACCAAAAGCATATTTAAAGCAATTCCAATAATTATATTTATATCGCTAAATTGAGCTTTTAATGATAAAACGGTGGTCAAAGAACCTGTGCCAGCAATAAGCGGAAATGCCAACGGAATGATGGAGGCAGTTGTGGGGGTTACATCTTTGTGAAGCTCGATACCTAAAATCATTTCAATAGCGATGATAAACAAAACAAACGAGCCAGCCACGGCAAACGAAGGCACATCAATACCAACTAATTTTAAAATACTTTCGCCTAAATACATAAAAAATATCAATAAAACAGCCGATGAAAAAGTCGTTTTTTTATAATCAATTTTACCAACTTTATTTCGTAAGGTTATGATCGTGGGTATCAAACCTGGCAGGTCAATTATTGCAAAAAGTATTAAGAAGGAGGTAATTATTTCTTTTATTGATAAATGTAAGTCCATTTTTTAGATTTTTTTTTTTACAAAAGTAATAATATTAGAATAAATTTTAATAACTTCTTTTACCTTTAAAAAAATCAAGCAATAAATGTTCTGCTTCTGTGGCTAAAACGCCTCCAATACACTCTGTTTTGGGATGTAATTGAATATTTTGATTTTTAAAACCCCTTTTTATATCGGTTGCACCATATACAACCCTCGAAAGTTGGCTCCAATACAAAGCTCCAGCACACATAACACAAGGCTCTAAAGTTACATATAAAGTGCAGTTTATCAAATACTTACCTCCCAGATAATTAGCAGCACTGGTAATGGCTTGCATTTCGGCATGTGCCGTTACATCGGTTAAAAGTTCGGTTAAATTATGGGCTTTTGCAATGATTGTATTATTTGCAACAATTACAGCACCCACAGGAACTTCGCCTTTTATAAAAGCATTTTTTGCCTCTTGCAAAGCAATTTTCATAAAATATTCGTCGGTAAAAATATCAATCATCTTAAAATAGAATTTATATTCTTAAATTTGCGAAATATTAAACAATAAAAACATTCACTATTATTTTTCAAAAGTATGAAAAAAATACTACTTATTCTGATGATTCCTTCGTTTTTATGGGCACAATATACCGATGATATAAATACCAATCGTCCTGGTAAAACCATGGGTGCTTATGCCTTGGGCAGAAAAGTTTTTCAGTTAGAAACGGGTTTGTCTCCTTATTACGATTTTCATCACATATATAGAACCGAAAGCAAGGCAATTCAGGCAGATTTGGCATTGCGTTATGGTTTTTTAACACAAGGATTTGAAACTATTGCAGAATTTCAGTATCAAGCAGAATTATATGATAGTTATCGATACAATGTAGAACAAAAATTTAGAAACTATTTAAAAGGGATAATCATTGGTTTTAAGTATTTAATTATTGATCCTCAATTAGATGAACCAAAAAAAACAGATATTTATAGTTGGAAAAATAGCCAACCAAATTTTTGGGATATGCTCAAGCCTGCTGTTTCTTTTTATGGAGGCATTAATTATAGAACAACCGATTTATTTATCCAGCCCAAAGAAGCAAAAATTGCACCTAAATTTATGCTGATAACCCAAAATAATTTTTATCAACGCTGGAATTTAATTACTAATATTTATGCAGATAAATTAAGTAGCGATCACCCAACGTATGGATTTATGGTAACGGTTACACATGGTTTCAACCGAAATTGGTTTACATTTATTGAAAATCAAACATTTAAAAATGATTTTTATAGTGATGTTATTTTTAGAGCAGGAGCAGCTAAACTAATATCAGAAGATGCTCAATTTGACTTTTCAATCTCAAAAAACATAAAAGACACCCCTAATATTATGTATGCAAGTGTGGGGTTTTCGTGGAGGTATGACGATGCATATAACGATGTTTTAAAATCAAGAACCGTAAAATTTAAACAAAAAAAAATAAAAGGCAAAAAGAAAAAGAAAACAGAAGAATTATAAAAAATGATTGAACTAAAACAAGCCAAAACCCCTGCAGAAATGAAACAATTTGTATTGTTTCCGTTTGAACTATATAAAAATAATAACTATTGGATTCCTCCTATTATTCAAGAAGAATTAGACACTTTTAATCCTGCTATAAATCCTGCCTTTAAAAGCGCTCAGGCAGATTTCTTTTTAGCCTATAAAAACAATAAAATAGTGGGCAGAATTGCCGTTATTATCAATTGGGACGAGGTGAATAATCAAAAAAAAAAGAAAGTTCGGTTTGGTTGGTTTGAAGTAATAAACGATATTGAAATAACAAAAATTTTACTCGAAAAAGCAATAGAAATAGGCAAAAAAAACAATTTAGAACTCATCGAAGGTCCCATTGGATTTTCAAATTTAGACAAGGTGGGTGCACTAACCGAAGGTTTTGACCAAATAGGAAATATGATTACGTGGTATTCTCCCAAGTATTATATAGAACATTTTGAAACATTAGGTTTTACCCAAGAAAAAGAATATTTAGAAAATATTTTTTCGTTTGAAAATGTAAAAATTGAAACTTTTGAAAAAGCAGCCGATTTAATTTCTAAACGCTACCAACTAAGGCTTTTAAACTTTAAAAACACCAAACAGCTAATGCCTTATGTGGATGAAATGTTTGATTTGTATAATAAATCGTATGAAAAACTTGCCTCTTTTGTAGCCATAAATGATGTGCAAAAAACCTATTTTAAAAAGAAATATATTTCGTTTATCAACCCAGAATATATTTTATTTGTAATGGATAAAAATAATAAAATGATTGCATTTTCTATTGTAATGCCTTCTTTTTCAGAGGCTTTACAAAAAGCAAAAGGCAAACTATTCCCTTTTGGATGGTATCATTTGCTCAAAGCACGAAAAAACAGTAAAGATGTTGTTTTTTATTTGATAGGCATAGATCCAGAGTATCAAAACAAAGGAGTTACTGCTGTTATTTTTAAAGAATATCATCGAGTATTTACAAAAAAAGGTATTAAAAATTGCATCAGGACCCCCGAATTGGCAGAAAACAAGGCTATTCATAACCTTTGGAAGAATTTTAACCCTATAATAAACAAACGCAGAAAAACTTTTTCTAAAAAAATCTAATTTTTGGGTTCAAAAATTTCTACATATTTTTGAGCAATTTTTATATAATTATGCTCTTTTTCGATAAAATTTCGGGCATTTTGGCTTATTTCTATAATTTTTGAAGGATTTTCGAGTAAAAAAGAAAGTTTATCAAGCATATAATCCAAATCATTTAAGGCGTTTATAGCAACTTCGTTTTCTTGTAAATTAAAATGGTTTAGAAACTCTTTTTCTGCACCCGTAAACACTACTTTTCCTTGTGCCATAGCCTCTAAAGCATTATAACCTTGATCATACGTAAACACTTGGTCAAACAAAATATGAGCTCTATTATAATGTTTAATATAATTTTGATATGGCATATTTTGTGCAATAATTACTTCAAATGTATCTGGATATTTTAGTTGTAAACGTGTAAGTGCATCTTCAAAAAAGTTGATGCCTTTTTTTGAATAACTTCCTGAATTAATTCCTAAAAATATACAAATTTTTTTATCAAATTTTGGCTCTTGATAGGTTAAAATATCAGTGTTTATAGGATTTGGAATAAAATGATGGGCAATATTTTGACCTTTTAAAGCCAATACATAATCATAATCGGTAGCAACAATATGTTGACATTTTTTTTTCAGAAAATCAAATGTTTTTTGGTATGATTTTTTTGAATACTTCAACGAAAAATAAAATTCTTTTTTTAAGGTTTTATCGGCTAAATATTGTGTTAAAACAGAGTATCTTTGTGTTTCTTTTAACCAAAATTTCACCACCGGAGGTTCGTCTCCACACACCAGAAGTGTCTTGATTTTTATTTTTTTAAACATTTTTTTATATAAAAACCGACTATGAATAGGATATAGTTCTAAGGCATCAGAATTTATAAGCTGCACATAATCAAAGTGTTGTATATTTTTTATAAAAAAATAAAACCGAATAGCACGTTCCCATTTTTCGAGCGAGATGATGTTCAGTTTTGTAAATACTTTGTTTAAAAACCAAGCCAACCAATTTTTAGAGCATATTTTTGCTTCTAATGAATAATCTAATGGATAATTTTTGAAATAATCACTCAAACCAGCCAATGTAACCGTATGCCCCAAAGCCATTAATCCTTCTTTTAAAGAATTGTGCAACCGGCTATATTCGCCTATGAGTAGTATTTTCATTGTTTTTTTATACTTTTGTGCAAATATAAAATTATTTTAATGCAAGCCATCAAAGAAAGCGATATTGAAATCTTAATTTCTACACAAAACAGAGATAGCCTTTCGTTTTTAAAAAATATTTTTCCTTGCCATCAACTCACAAAACTGAATATTTTAATTATCAATCAAACTTCCGAAAATTGTTTATTAAAATCTGATTATAAAAATATTAGAGTGATCAATTCCTTTGAAAAAGGGCTGTCAAAAAGTAGAAATTTAGCCTTGAAAAATGCTTCAAAAAAAATAGGAGTTATTGCTGACGATGACATTCTTTTTAAAAAAAACTTTCAAGATATTGTTATTCAAGGATTTATAAAATTTCCAAAAAGTGCAATGATTCGTTTTATGTATGAAAAAGCTGCTGAAAAATTAACCAATTCGTATCCAAAAAAAGAAAAAAATAGCATGAATTGGTTTGATATTTTAAATACAGTCTCTGTTGAAATGGTTATTAATACACAACTTATTAAACAAAATAACCTAAAATTTGATGAAAAATTTGGGTTAAATAGCACCTTCGGGATGGGCGAAGAGGCTGTTTTTCTGTCTGATTGTAAAACTAAAAAATTATTGTTATCTTTTTATCCAGCAGTTATTTGCCAGCATCTAACAGTTTCGAGCCATCAAAAAATTTTAATCGCAGAAATTTACAAAATTCAAGGAGCTGTAATGAGTCGAATTTTTAAAAAACGAGCTTGGATTTGGGTTTTTATTAAACTTTTTTTTGATTTAAAACATAAAAACATACAATTTTATCAAGTTTTTAGTTTACTAAAACAATCCAACAAGGGTATAATAGCCTTTAAAAAATTACAAAAATGAGCTTACAAATTTTATGTATAACCGCTCGAATTGATGGATTTGGAGGCGTACAAAAGGTACAGATTGCCAAATGGAATTATTGGACAGAAATTTTTAAACACAAAATTACCGCATTTATTACCAATAATTTACAACATGAAATTGTGTATCCGTTGCATCCAAATATTAAAATAATTGAACAGCATCCGGAGGGGAAAAGTTTAAATTATATTCTAAATTATAGAAAATTAGTTACAGAAACGATTCTAAAAACCAATCCTGACCTAATTATTGTTTCTGATAACGGTTATAAAGCATTCCTACTTCCGTTTTTTGTTCCAAAGGGAATTCCTATTTTTTTTGAAAGCCATGGAGCTATTTATACACCCGAATTTAAAATGCCCCCTCTTAAACGTTGGTTTCATAAAAAAATATCGGTTATTTATAAACAATTTTTAATCAAAAATTTTAAAGGAATTATATCCCTAACTCATAAAAATGCAAATGAATTTAAACATAAAAATAGTTTTGTTATAGCCAATCCACTGCTTATAAAAACTACAAAAGCTACAGTTTTAAAATCTAAAACAGTTCTTGTAATAGGACGAAACTCGTATGAAAAAGGTTATGATTTATTATTACAAATTTGGAAAAAAGTAATTATAAAGCACCCTGATTGGAAGTTAGAACTATACACAACCGAAAATCCAACAATTGATCTAAAAAAGATATCAAAAAATTTAAACATCGAAAAAAATATAAATTTTCACGAGACAACCCTTTCAATAATTGAACAAATAATACAATCATCAATCCACCTTTTGCCCTCCCGAACCGAAGGTTTTGGATTGGTAATTATTGAAACTATGTTTTATGGATTGCCAACTATTGCTTTTGATTGTCCGGTGGGCCCTGGTGAAATTATTACAAACAATTTAGATGGAATTTTAATAAAACCGTATAGTATTGAACAATTTGCAGAAAAAATTTGTTATCTAATTGAACATCCTGAAGTCAGAAATCAACTCGGCAAAAACGCTCAAGAAACCGCAAAAAAATATGATATAGCAACAATTATGAAACAATGGGATTTGTTTTTTAAACAATTATAATAAAAATATTATTTTTTTAGTTATTTTGCAATAAAGTATTTTGTTTTACAAATTTTTTAAGTTTTTTTTTACCCAAAAGTATAGTAATTTACTTATGGGAACTTCAAAAAATTGATCTTCTAATAGAAATTAGTTATTTTTAAGAAGTAGAAGGCGAAATTAAAAGAACTTTTTATAATAAAAATATTTTTTTTAGAAATCCACTGTAATTCAATCATAAAAATTAGCATTTAATTTATGGCACAATTTATAAAAATATATCCCGAAAACCCCAACGAAAACGCTATTGCAAAAGTGGTGAAGGTTTTGCAAGCTGGAGGTTTGGTTATTTATCCTACCGATACGGTTTATGGATTAGGTTGTGATATTACCAACACAAAAGCCCTCGAAAAAGTTGCTAAAATCAAAGGAACTAAATTAGAAAAAGCTAATTTTTCGTTTATTTGTCATGACTTGAGCAACCTATCCAATTATGTAAAACAAATTGACACTTCTACATTTAAAATTCTAAAACGGGCCTTGCCTGGGGCTTATACTTTTATTTTACCAGGTAACAACAGCCTACCTAAAGAGTTTAAAAAGAAAACAACGGTGGGTATCCGAGTGCCCGATAACAACATTATCAGAGCATTGGTCAAAGAATTAGGCAACCCCATTGTTTCTACGTCTATTTATGACGAAGACGAACTGCTGGAATATACCACCGACCCCGAACTTATTTTTGAAAAATGGCAAAACATTGTAGATGTGGTAATTGATGGAGGTTTTGGAGGCAACAACCCCTCAACGATTATTAATTTATCTGACGGAGAACCTATAATTATTCGTGAGGGTAAAGGTAGTTTGGATATTATTTAGGTTATAAAATTTACTGATTAAAACTATGAAAAAATTTAAAAAAATACTTAAATATCTTTTAACAATTTTGCTAATTGCTTTGTTTGTAGGTTTTCTGTTGGGGCCAAAATATATTGATAAAACAAAGAATACCACAACACTAACTCCTACAAACATTGATAAAACCAAAACGGCAAACATCCCTTTTATGGCAGATTTGCATTGTGATGCCTTGCTTTGGGATAGGGATTTATTAAAACGAAATTCGCACGGACACGTAGATATACCTCGTATGATAGAAGCTAATATGGCATTTCAGGTTTTTACGATTGTGAGCAAAGTTCCTCAAGGAATCAATATTGTAAAAAACCAAACCGATGCCCCCGATCAAATAACAGCTTTGTCTATTTTGCAATTACAACCCCTGTCTAGCTGGTTTTCTATTAAAAACCGAGCCATTCATCAGTGTGATAAATTACACGAATTTGCCCAAAAATCTGAAGGGAAATTTAGAATTATAACCACAAAAGAAGAATTAAAAACCTATGTAAACGACCGAAAAAAGAATTCAAAAATAGCCGCAGGAATGCTGGGTATCGAAGGGGCTCAATGCTTAGAAAACGATTTAAAAAACATAGATATTCTTTATAAAAAAGGTGTTCGATACATTGGTTTAGCTCATTTTTTTGATAACCAATGGGCAGGCTCTGCACACGGAGCTCAAAAATACGGACTTACTCCCAAAGGTATTGAATTGGTTAAAAAAATGGAAAAATTAAACATCACGATTGATTTAGCTCACGCTTCTGCACAAACGGTAAAAGATGTGTTACGATACACTCAAAAACCTCTCCTTGTTTCGCATACGGGAGTAAAAAGCGTTTGCAACAACGAACGAAACCTAACCGATGAACAAATTATTGAAATTGGCAAACGAAACGGCTTAATTGGCATAGGGTTTTGGGAAACAGCTGTTTGTGGAACCAATGCCAAAGCTACTGCACAAAACATTAAATATGTAGCTGATAAAATAGGTATTGACAAGGTAGCATTAGGCTCGGATTGGGATGGTTCAATAGAAGCTCATTTTGATGTAAACGGATTGCCACTAATGGTAGAAGCACTAGAAAATGAAGGTTTTACAAAAACAGCTATTGAAAAAATTATGGGAGGAAATGTAAAAGATTTTTTCTTAAAAAATTTACCTTGAAAAATATCGGGCAAGTGAATCTGCCATTTACCCTGCCAATAAACTAAATTAACCGAATTATTAATATTTAATTACTCTTTCTTATATTTGCATTATGTAACACTTTCAAATGAAAAAAATTAAAACCTTTACAATCCTATCATTTTTAGGGTGCTTTACAGCTCAAGCCCAAAATTTCGCTCCACAATCGGTTGCACACAACCCTCATAAATGTGCCACTGATGAAGTGCATCAAGAAATGATGCAAAAAGATAATACTTATAAACAAAATATTTTAAATTTTGATAAAGAGTATCTAAAACAATTAGCCTTACGAACCAATGTGGCTCAAAATACTCAAGTAGGTGCTACATATATAATTCCAGTAGTAGTTCATGTGATGCATAAAGGAGAGGCTCTGGGTGTAGGAACAAATATATCTGAAGATGCTATACGAACAAAAATCAGAATTATAAACGAAGAATTCCGAAAAGTTGCGGGTAGTTATGGAGACGGAAACGGAGTAGATATGGGTATTGAGTTTGCATTAGCGGTAAGAAACCCTTCTGGTAGTTGCACCAATGGTATCAATCGAATAAATATGTCTTCTAATTCAACCTATATGACTTATGGAATTAAAAGAAGCGGAGCCAATGGAATGATAGATACAGATTTAAAAGCCTTATCGTATTGGCCATCTAACCAGTATTATAATATTTGGTTAGTTTCAGAAATTGATAATAACGAAGGTGGTTCGGGCATACAAGGCTATGCGTATTTTGCGAGTGCCCATGGGCAAACGTATGATGGTGCTTTGATTTTAAGCAATTCGTTTAAAAGCCCTACAAGCCGAACAGAAACACACGAATTAGGACATGCTTTAAATTTATACCATACTTTTGAAGGTGATGGTGGTGGTGGCACGTGCCCAACAGGTAATCAATGCGGTACTGGACTTGGTGATTGCTGTGCAGATATACCTCCACACAAGCGTAGTGCTTCCGATTGTTTAACTACGGGCACCAATAGTTGTAATGCAAATTCATCAAACTCATTATTTGTGAATAATTATATGGACTATTCAAGTGATGCATGCCAAAATATGTTTACTGCCAATCAAAAAACACGCGCTCAAGCAGCCGTTTCAGGCACTCGAAGTTCGTTTTTAGCCGCAAATGGTAACAATAAATTGGTTCCGCCTGCTGCACCAACTGCTAATTATATTCAATCGGCACAAGTGGTTTGTGTTGGGCAATCTATAAAAATGTATGATAATTCAACATGTATTCCAAATACCTTTTTGAACGAAAATAACTGGTCAGGAATTACTTTTAATTGGTCAATAACTAATGGAGCAACAACATTAACCTCTACTCTACAAAACCCAACTTTTACTTTTACTCAACAAGGAAATTACACAATAACTTATACCGTAACAAATGCCATAGGTACCAATACTAAAACAGTAACAAATGGGATTTATGTAAAAGCAGCACCCGTTGCAGCTTGTATTCCATCTTCGCAAAATGTAGGTAATTATGCATATACCGTAAATAATGTGTCGTTTAATACCATAAATAATCCAACAAGTACCTCTGCAAATGCTGGATATACAAATAACACTTGTAGTATAAATACGGTTGTTATTGCAGGGCAAACATATCCGTTGAGTGTAGGCTTGCGTGCTAATACAAGCAATGCAGAGCAATGCCAGGTATATATTGACTATAATAACAACGGAACTTGGGAAACTTCTGAACGTGTTTTAAATAGCAGTATTGCAGCAGGCACAACCACTTCTGTTTCTGCAAGCGTATTAATCCCTACAACAGCAATACAAAATACCTTATTACGAATGCGAGTAATTGGAGAGGCTGGTACCTTGTCATCAAGTGAAATAAATTGCTCAACTTCACTTTATGTGGGTGATGTTGAAGATTATGGTGTATATATTACTTCGGCTTTAGGTTCAGATGAGTTTACTTTTGCTAATTTGAATTATTATCCAAACCCAACAGAAAATATCCTATACATAAACAATTCAACACCTATAGAAACCGTAGAACTATATTCGATTGTAGGGCAAAAATTACTTTCAAAAAATGTAAATGCTGCTAACACAATAGTTGATATAACAAACTATCCACAAGGAACCTATTTTGTAACCGTGTATGCAAATAATCAAAAAAATACATTTAAAATTATACGAAAATAAAATAATTTAAAATTTAAAAAAGGCTGCCCAACATAAATCTGGACAGCCTTTTTTATATCAAGCATCACTATTAACCGACTAAATTAAAAAAGAAAACAGACAATAAAAGTCTGTAATACAAAATAATTCCGTAATTTTATCAAAGCAAATCATAAGGGTTAAATGTTAGTTAATTATTTAATTTTCAATGCTTTAAATATACTACCTTTTGCCTTTTTATGCAAACTTTTTTTTAAAACTTAAACTTATTAATCGAACTCAGGTTTATATTTAAAATTTTTATTTTATTATCTATTAAAACTATATGAATTATCAACGAAGCAGCACCCTATTTTTAGAAGCACAAAAGTATATCCCAGGCGGAGTAAATTCACCCGTAAGAGCATTTAAAGGCGTAGGAGGACACCCTATTTTTATAAAAGAAGCCAAAGGAGCTTATCTTTTCGATGAAGATACAAACCAATTTATTGATTATATAAACTCATGGGGGCCCATGATTTTAGGACATGCTTATGAACCTGTAATTGAAGCTATTATCCAAAAAACAAAAAAAGGAACTTCGTTTGGAACGCCTACAGAAATAGAAACTGAAATTGCAAAATTAGTTGTTTCAATGGTGCCAAATATTGATAAAATACGATTTGTAAACTCCGGTACCGAAGCCTGTATGAGTGCCGTTCGTTTGGCAAGAGGCTTTACGAAGCGTGAAAAAATAATCAAATTTGCCGGTTGTTATCATGGGCATTCCGATGCGTTTTTAATTCAGGCAGGGAGTGGTTTAAGCACTTTTGGAGTGCCTAATAGCCCAGGCGTTACTCAAGGCACAGCAAAGGATACGATATTAGCCCAATACAATAATTTAGAACAAGTTGCACAACTTTTTGAAACTCATAAAAACGAAATTGCAGCCATTATTATTGAGCCTGTAGCAGGAAACATGGGCTGTGTGCCACCTGCTGCTGGTTTTTTAGAAGGTTTACGAAGTTTGTGCGATGCCCATCAATCGCTTTTAATTTTTGATGAAGTAATGACAGGCTTCCGACTATCCAAAGGGGGTGCACAAGAATTATTTAATATCAAAGCTGATATTGTTTCCTTTGGAAAAGTAATTGGAGGGGGGTTGCCTGTTGGGGCTTTTGCTGCTCGGAACGAAATTATGAATTATTTAGCACCACTCGGACCCGTTTACCAAGCAGGAACGCTTTCGGGGAACCCATTGGCAATGGTTGCAGGTTTGACTATGCTTACTGAGCTAAACAACGATGTAGAAATTTATACCAGATTAAACGAAAAAACAACCTATTTACACAAAGGAATTCGTGAAGTTTTAACCAACCATTTAGTTGACTTTACCATCAACCAAGTAGGGTCTATGATTTCGGTGCATTTTGATAAAAATCCTGTAATCAATTTTGATACCGCAAAAAACGGAGATAATCAGTATTTTAAAAACTTTTTTCATGGTCTAGTAAATAGAGGAGTTTACATTGCCCCTTCTGCCTATGAAACTTGGTTTATTTGTGATGCTTTACAATATAAAGATTTAGACAAAACTATTGAAGCTATTGATGATTATTTTAAAAAATTATAAAGGAAACTTCTAAAATAATACGGCTAAATTCTAATATTAACAGCATTTTGTTTAAAAAGTAAAAAAAGTTCATACGTATTTCCTGCTATCATCCCGCTAATAATCCATTGCTTTATTGTATGCTTTGTTTCTCTTAATTTTTCTGTATAGGCAAATCAATTCAAATAGTTTTGGAGATATTTTGAACTCACACCATTAAATGGGTCTAAAAAATGTTTTAACTTTTTGTGCTTATTATTCACCGTTTGCACATGTATTTTTTTATTTTCTTTATTGACACGGTCTTTTGCTACGAATGTTCTATACTTTATAGCTGGATTTTCTTTTGCAAACTTTTTATAAGATTTCACTACTAACCGACTAAATTTTTAATTTAAAGGGCTACTTTTTCAAGTTAG
>CAYXAF010000006.1:0-63540 GCA_964463035.1 uncultured Flavobacterium sp. | reverse complement strand
GACTCACGGACTATTTTTAGATGAGCAATACTTTTGTATTTTGAATTTAAAAATAGGAGTAATTATTTAAGGGGACTTCTAAAAATTCATTTTTATTACAAAAAGTTCTTTTTAAAAATTAGTTCGTTAAAATTTAAAAATCGTCCTCATCGTTGCTACGACTATGCCTGCGGTTCTTTTTAAATTTTGCTTTCTACTTCTTAAAAATTACAAATTTTTATTAGAAAACCAATTTTTAGAAGTCCCCTTAATTTTGAAGTAGATTTAATTTGTAATAGAACTCTAATGTGTAATCTGGGTTAAATCTAATTTAGGTATTCAAATTAACTCCTACGGGGGCAACAGCAAATGCAATTAGTAACATAAAACACTATAAAAAATACCCACTATAAACAATATAGAACAAAAAATAAAAGCAGATAAATCTGTATATTTGCGGGATTTTATGAATAAATTTTTATAATGAAAAAATATTTAATTGTTGGTTTAGGTAACATTGGTGCAGAATTTGCTAACACAAGGCATAATATTGGTTTTAAAATTCTTGACTTTTTTGCTACAAAAGAAAGCCTTACCTTTACCAATGTAAAACTGGGTGCTTTGGCTGAATACCCCATCAAAGGGAGGCATTTATTGTTTATAAAGCCGAATACCTATATGAACTTGAGCGGAAAAACTGTTCAATATTATATAAAAAAAGAAAAAATACCGATGGAAAATGTGTTGATTATTACCGATGATTTAAACCTTTCGTTCGGAAGTATACGAGTAAAAGCCAAAGGAAGTGATGGAGGGCACAACGGACTTAAAAGTATTGAACAACTACTCCAAACGAATGAATATCCAAGATTTCGGTTTGGGATAAGCGATCAATTTAAAAAAGGACAACAAATAGATTACGTTTTAGGCGAATGGACAGAAGAGGAAAAAAAACTATTGCCCGAACGCTTAGAAAAATCAGTAGAACTTATAAAATCGTTTGTTTTAGCGGGTTTAGCCAATACCATGAATCAATTTAACGGAAAATAAACAAAAACTAATGACTATCAACGAAATACAAAACGAAATAATTGACGAATTTGCCATGTTTGATGATTGGATGCAACGGTATGAATATCTAATTGAACTCGGAAAAAGGTTACCTTTGATTAACAAAAAACATCAAACGGAGGAAAATATAATCAATGGATGTCAATCAAAAGTGTGGCTTTTTGCTGAAAAAATTGAGAATAAAATTATTTATACAGCTAATTCGGATGCTATTTTAACCAAAGGGATTATTGCCCTGCTTATCCGAGTGTTTAGCAACCAAACACCCGAAGCTATTTTAGCAGCAGATATGAATTTTATCAACGAAATAGGACTAAAAGAGCATTTATCACCCACACGAGCCAATGGATTGGTAGCGATGATTAAACAAATAAAAATATATGCTTTAGCATTTAAAACATATTCAAAATAAAGAGGAGTACTTAAAATTAGTTTTGTAATGAAAATGAATTTTTAGAAATCTCCTAAAAAAAATATCAAAAAGATGGAACATTATAACGACACAATAAACTTAGGAGAGAATATTGTAAAAACATTAAAACGAATTTATGACCCCGAAATTCCTGTGGATATTTATGAATTAGGGTTAATTTATGATGTGATGATAAATGAAGATAACGAAGTTAAAATTTTAATGACCTTAACTTCACCCAACTGTCCAGTAGCCGAAACCCTGCCACAAGAGGTGGAAGAAAAAGTAAAATCAATCAACGAAGTAAAATCGTGTGTAGTTGAAATCACTTTTGACCCCCCTTGGAGCAAAGATTTGATGAGCGAAGAGGCAAAACTTGAATTGGGAATGCTTTAATCATATCATCTAATAAGTTTTAGGCAATATAAAATTTTAGTTGAAAACAAAAGTATAATTGGTATTAAGGAGATTTCTAAAAGATAAAATAAACGTATGCCAAACGAAATTAAAAATCGTGTAGCCGAAAGTAAATTAGTAATTTTTGATTTGGAAGATTATTATCCGAACGAAAAAATTATTGATATAGACCTTAGCCAATGGCTCGAAGGGGGTTTTGTGCTTCGAGAAAATGATTTTCGGAATCAACTAAACCTTTTTTCTTGGGAAAACTATACAGATATGCTTTGTTTTTTACATTGCTCAACCGATGCTGTAGTGCCTGCTTGGGCGTTTATGTTGGTGGCTAAACATCTGCAAGCGTTTGCAACCTTGGTTGTCCGAGGGACTAAAAAAGAGCTGTTGATACAGTATTATGTTGAGAAATTAGCAAATTTAGATTATACTTTTTATCAAGGTAAGTCTTTGATTATTAAAGGATGTTCCAGCAAGCCCGTTCCTCCAGAAATGTATGTGTATGTTCAGCAAAAACTACAACCATTTGCACAAAAAATCATGTATGGAGAAGCCTGTTCAGCAGTACCTTTGTATAAACAAGGAAAATAGAAGAAACAAAAAAAACGATTACTTTTTTAAAGTAGTCGTTTTTTTTTATATGGTAATGTTGTTTATATTTGCTATTGTTTTAACCTCACCCCATTCTATCAAAGGAGAGGAGCGTTGGATGGTATGTACTTTATAAATAGGCTTATTGCACTAATTTAACATCGTCTATTTGCATAGTGGTACTGTTAGTTCCGTCTCCTGAGTATTCAAAAACAAAGAAACCGTTGCCTGTTAAATCTGTTGGAATAACAAAATCACCACTATTAGTAAAGTTGGTTGCATACCCATTTGTGGTTCCTTTTGCAATTGCAAATTTTGAAGTAATATCGGTCATCTGAACGGTTGAAAAATCGGCACCTGGTGTGTATGTTTGGGTATAGTAAACCCGTAAAACATCGCTTATATAATATCCATCTTTGGTTTTAAACGAAAATTTATAACCAGGTGTAAAGGTTGCGGGCATAGCTAAATAGGTTTTGGCACAACCTCCGTTATACGCAGTCATTTGAATATATTTATTACTACTAAACGACTTTACGTCCCAATATCTATTGCCAAGCAAAGCATCGTTTACATATTTCGGGAACAATAAACCATTGGTAGAAGTGGTATAACTCTCAAAATTTTCATTAAAAGTAGTTGTATAAGCAATGGAATTTCCAATTTTTGCGGTTGCCATATCTACTCGGGGGTCTGTAAGCCTCACATCTCTTTCGGTTCGTAATATTATTTGATATGTATTGTTATATTTTGTTAAAACCCCTCTGATTGTTCCTTTACCTGTTGGTATTGGTTGGCTTGCAAAAGCTGCATATCTGCTGGTTCTAATATCAATAGTTGTGGTTCCGTCTGTAACTTTTACGCTTGAATCGTAGGTGTCATTTAAGTTTGAATCATACGTTCCGCATTCGCTTTCAAATTGAACATCTTTTAACTCTACCAACGTATTTAAATAGGTATCTGATTTTAATTGTGTTAAAGTTAAATTCTTTTTTACATAGGTCTCTTCATTTACGGAAAGGCACGAAGCAAATAAATGTTTTTTATATTTGTCTGTTGGCAGTCTATCAACAGCATATACCTCAGTTGGGGGTGCTCCAAAAACAAGTCCTATTGCATAACTTGCTGGGTTTGCATAGGCTAATCCGTTAAGTTTTAAAAATACTTTTTTACCAGGCGCAAATCCTTTGGTATAAAGATTATATTCATCTATAGATAAATTAAATCCTTTTGAGCCATCGGTTGGCTGGATATACATGTTTTTAAAAAAATTACCTCCTTCGTCACTCGAAATTACATATCCTTCTATATAATCACTTGTGGTAGCGTTAGGATATACAGCAGTTGTTGAGGTTGCTATAGTATATATATCAGATACTTCTTTTGTTTTTATAATTCCGTTATTTACACAGTCATTAAATTTTGGGTTGTCAAAAGAGTCGTTTACACAGCTTGTTAGAGCTATACTAACCGTAAAAACAAAACTGATTTTTTTTAATATTGTATTCATAATTTTTGATTATTTTTAAAAGTTTAAATAAAGATTTACCATAAAAGTTCGTCCGTAGCCATAAAAATATTTATTTCCAAACGAACGGTAAGCCCCTTGATTATCTTGATGCATTTTGCTAAAAGTTGCATTTCTAGATTGTTCAAAACCGCCTGTTTTATATTTTGTGTCTAAAACGTTGTTTATATTAGCAAATAAGCCTAATGTTTTTCCTTTTATTCTCCATGATTTTCCTCCTACTACATTTACTAAATAAAAAGAATCAAACTTTTCTTGGGTTAAATACTTTTGAGCTAATGCTTCGTTATAAGCAATTACTGCAGGGTTTGATTTTGTTATAAAATCATTTGTTCTTAATAACGGAGCAACATCTATATAATTATTTGCTATGTAGTTTGCATTAGCACCTATCCACCAAAATTTTGGGTCTCGGTATTCTAAACCAACTGATAAAGCAGTTTGTGGAGTGCCTGAAACTTTATAACCTTTTAATTTTGCTGTGGTATCGTTATTTGCAACTACATTCAAATCGCTTTTTGCAATTATTGTAGGGTTATTAGTATATTCATAATCGCCCAATGCTGCTACTAAAATTCCTTTTATAGTTGATGTAAATTGCATTTCTGTTCCAAACTCTAATCCTATGCTTCGGGTGTTTTGCCCTGTAACTGTTTCGGTTACAAATACTCCACTTCCTCCTGCTGCAATTTCATCAGCATAATAAAAAGAAACATCGGTTGTGTTTTTGTTTTCGTTGTAATAACCTGTAAATCGTGTTTTAATTTTTGGTAATCGGACTATAAAGCTTATATCTGCACTGCTTTGAGTTTCGTTGGTTAAATTTTCTATAGCAACATTGTTTTGCCGTTGATATGGGAATACGTCTTTAGAATTTGGGGCTTTAGTCATATATAAAGCATTTGCATTTAACATTACATTGCCTTTAAATTTATAGGTTAAACCTCCTTTAAATCCAAAAGTTTCAAAGTTTATTTTTTCGCTTTTCCCATACGAATTTGTTGGGTAATATCCGTTTTTATAAAAACCTTCTCGTTGATAGGTGTTTTTTGAGAAACTTTGTGTTAGATAAAAATCTATTTTTTTGTAGTTAAATTTAAACTGTGTAAAGGCGTCTAATTTTGTAGAAACTATATCGTAACTATACCCAAATTTATCATTTTTATAAATTGTTCTATTAGGGTTTATTAAATCATTTTGTCTTTGATCTCCAATACCAAAGGTGTTTATGTTGTTGTAATAATTTCCTCCTAATAGGTCTAATAAATTTCTAAAATTTTCAGATTTTGAGTGTATATAATTAACCCCAGAGTTCATGATGATATTATCAGATATTTCTGCTAATATGTTTATATTACCGGTTTTAGTTGTATCGTCTGTTCTATCTTCATATAAAACGATTCGGCTACCGTTATTTAAGTTTTCGTTATTTATTCGATAAATATCTTTCCAATCTACTTGTCCGTAGGCTAAAAATGTTGCTTTTAAATCGTCTGCTGCTGCTTGGTTTGGGGCATATACATTGTTGTTGTAATATGTTGTATAATAGCTTGGTAATTTTTTATAATACACTGGGTCTGGGTTGTCTGCAAACTGAAAATCGAATCTGCTGTTTCCTATTTTGCCCGTTTGGTATCCAAAGTTAGTATTTATACGAATTTTATCGCTTGGTTTCCAATAATGGCTTAATATTAAAAGGGGTTCTTTTACATCTTTAAATCGTGAGTTTCTTTTTTCTCCTTCTTGGTATCCCCAATATGAGTTGTATTTAAAGCCTTTTAAGTCTATAACTTCTTGTGTATTAGGTGAGTTTTTCCCTCTTCTGTTTTGTGCATACATAGCCGTTATACCTATGCTATGCTTGTCGTTTATGGTTTTCTCTACACTTGCAAAAAATGAATTAGCTGCATAATTTGTTCCTTCAAAATGCCCATTGTTTGCCCATCTTCTACCTGCTGAAATTACATACGACCAGCCATTTGGCATATTTGTAACGGCTGTAGTTGCCATTACTCTAAAATTATAATTGGTATTTGTTGAAAGGAACGAAACTCTATTTCCGTTTCGATAGCCAGACGCTCTTGTGTTTATGTATTGTGTTCCTGCGGTTCCTCCAAAGGTATAATCTGAAGGAGAAGTTCCGTTTGAAAATTCTTGATTTCGAGTTGCATCGTTTAAACCTCCCCAGTTTGAATATTGTGGTCTTCCGTCTGATAAACGATTCATTAAAATTCCATTTATCATTACGTTTGAATACTCGTTATCGATCCCTCTAACTCTAAAACGAGCCTGCCCAAAATTGTAAGCTGCTGCTTGGTTAAAAGCATCTCGAGAAGCTTGTAATAAACCCGAAGTGCTTTCGGAACCGCTATTATCGTCTGACAAGTCATTTTCCGTTAAAGTAATAAGGCTTAATTCTTGTTCAGAAGTGATGTCTTCTTCTAAAGTTATCGTGCCTAAATCAATGGTTTTGTTTTGCAAAATTTCAACTTCTATATATTGAGTTGTGTAACCAACCGTGCTAATATTCACAAAATGACTACCTGTTGGTACATTAGTCAATTCAAAAGTTCCATCATCTTTTGAAAGCACTGTTTGTTTAGTGCTTTCGAGCATAACTACCACATTTTGTAATGGTTTTTGTGTTTTAGCATCTGTTACCACACCTTTTACACCCGAATTTTGTTGCCCGAAAACAGTAATACTTTGTAAAAGCGTAACTGCTATAAAAACAAATTTTTTCATAATATTTACTACAAATTTTTATTAGGGAGTAAAGGTATTTAAAATTATTTACATACTAAGTGTTTTATAAATTAAATTTTTATTAAGGGAACTTATAAAAATTGTTTTTCACATAGAAAATTAATTTCAGAAGCCCTCTTAATTATTACAGAAAAAAAAGAATTAAAAAAAAAATGGATTGTTGTTTTTACAATCCATTTTTTTTGAAAATTTTATAAATTTATTACAAAAGGTGTGCCTCCGTTATAAGTTCCTGTTGCAACAGCATCACAAGTGCCATCTCCAAAATCAATAAGTAAAGTATTTGAATTATACACAATTTGCATAGAACCTTTTACGATATAATTACAATTTAATCGAATTCGTAAAGGTTCTAAAATGGTGGTTTGACGAACAGCTCCACTTGGAAAAGTAGTGCTCCAACTTCCTGTAATTTTATATACATTATCTATCCAAGGGATAGTATTATAACCTTCTATAAATTCTCTAACTCGTTGCCCTACACGTGTATAAATATTTCCATTAGGATAGGTTACACTCATGTTTAAATCGATAGTAGCTTGAGGATGCCCGTTTGCTAAAATAGTTCGAGTAACCGTTCTATTTCCTGTAATTTTTTTGTTATTATGATAAAAATTATCAAATGTATAACTAATTACATGCGTTGTTTGCTGAGGGATATGGGTAAAAGAAGTAATAATTTTACCTTTTAAAACATTCCCGTTTGGTAGGGTGCATCCGACAGTTCCAAAATCAACGGTTCTTGTTATAGTATTTCCGCTTGCAACTACTGTTATAGTAGCACAACTTGGCAGCCAACTTTGGAAGTTGTCATTTTGAGCATTTGCCATTTTGCTTTGTACTTGAGCGGTTACTTCGTTTTCAACAATTTCTGAAATATCATCACTGATAATGTCCATTTCAGTATTCACCTGAGCAACTTCTGCTATTGTTTCTTCTTGTATTTGCTCGTTTTTTTCACAACTTGTAAACCATAGGTTTATGGCAAACAAACTACTTAAAATTAAAATTTTTGATTTCATATTTTTATATTTTTTAAGGTTATTTTAATTAGACAAATTTAAAGCGAAAAAGTTTAAATATTATTTAAGAGGACTTTTGAATATTCATTTTTAGTAAAAAAAATCTTTTCAAATTGTCTGTTTTTGCAGTCCGATTTGAACGAAAATCCTTTTATTCCAGCTTACGCATTAGAGTTCTATTACAAACTAAATCTAATGCGTAAGCTGGGTTTATAGAGTGTAGCGACATAAAAGATTGAGGGTGGGAGGCGGACACGAGCTTTAGTAAACAGGCGAAGCATTAGTTGCCCAAATAAAAATATTTTTTAAATTTCATCAATGGTGAAAAATTCTGTTTGTTTTTTTTTGAATGGTCTGATAATAAGGCGTTGAGCTCTATCAAATTTTATGTAATTGTAAGCCCAATTTATAAATACAATTAGTTTGTTTTTAAACCCAACTAACGAAAACAAATGCACAAACATCCACACTACCCAAGCCCAGAAGCCTGTAAAAGTATGCTTAGGCAAATCTACAACTGCTTTGTTACGACCAATAGTTGCCATGCTGCCTTTATCGTTATAAACAAAAGGTTTTAGTGGTTTTTTGTTTATTAAATTAACTAAATTTTTTGATAAATGTTTTCCTTGTTGTAAGGCTGGTTGTGCCATCATTGGTTGTCCTTGTGGATGTTTTTCGGTAGTCATCATTGCTACATCGCCTAAGGCAAAAATATTAGTGTAATTTTCTATTTGATTAAATTGGTTTACTTGATAACGACTTGTTTTTGTATTGTAATTTAAGCCATCAACCACAGAGCCCTTTACTCCGGCTGTCCAAATAACAGTTGATGTATCAAAGGTTTTTTCGGAATTTGTGGTTATTATTTTACCATCATAATTTGTAACTTGTATGTTTTTCCAGATATTTACGCCTAAATTTTTAAGAAAAACTTCAGCATCTGATGATGATTTTTTGGTCATGGTATTTAAAATTCGGTCTCCACTTTGGACAAGATTTATTTCCATTTTTGAAATATCTAAATCGGGGTAATCTTTTGGCAGAATTGCTTTTTTCATTTCGGCTAAAGCACCTGCAAGTTCTACTCCTGTAGGACCTCCACCTACCAGAACGAAGTTCATTAGGTTTTTTTGTTCTTCAAAATCGTTGGTTAAGAGTGCTTGTTCAAAATTTTCGAGCACTAAACTACGAATGTTTAACGCTTGTGGGACCGATTTCATGGTCATGCTATTTTGTTCGATGGTTTTGTTGCCAAAAAAATTAGTTTCGGCGCCTGTTGCAATCACTAAATAATCGAATGAAAGTGTTCCAATATCGGTATTTATAGTATTTTTTTCGGGGTTTATATGCTTAACATCGGCTAATCTGAAATAAAAATCAGGATAATTTTGAAAAATTTTTCGGATAGGATAGGCTATTGCATCGGGCTCTAAACCTCCTGTTGCTACTTGATACAACAAAGGCTGAAAGGTATGATAATTATTTTTATCTAATAAAACTACCTGAAATGGTTTGTTTTTAAGGTTTTTTGCTAAAGAAATTCCTGCAAAACCTCCTCCGATTATTACTATACGTGGTTTTGATGTGTTTGGGATATTCATTATTGGTTATATATGGTTATTGTTTTTTGTTTTATGTAAATATTATATTTATCTCCTAATATTAAGGCTACATTTTCGGGCTGATGCCCTATTGGGACATCAAAAATTACTGAAAAAGAATAGTTTTGGGTTCTCTCCAAAATTATTTCTTGATAGGTTTTTTCGTAGGGTAAGGTAGCGTCTTTTATATCAATCATAGCACCTACTAAAAGGGCTTTTAGGTTTTTGAAACAGCCACTCCGGTCTAAGCCTAAAAGCATACGGTCTAAATGGTATTTATACTCGTCTATATCTTCGATAAATAGTATTTTATTATCACAAATAGGCATTGAATTTGAACCAATTAGGGCATATAAAACAGATAAATTCCCTCCTATTATTTCTCCTGAAATATTTTCTTTTAAAAATTTATTTTTAGGATTGTTTTTAAAAATATAATTTATTTTTTTACCAAACAACGTTTTTTTAAGTGATAAAATAGTATCAGAAGTTGCTGTATTCATTCCTTGTAGCATTACAGAATGTAAGGTTTTATAACCTAATTTATTCAAATGGTTATGTAAAATTGTGATGTCGCTATATCCTACAATCCATTTAGGGTGTTTTTTAAATTCTGAAAAATCTAAATCATCAATAATTTGTAGTAATCCGTAGCCTCCTTTAGTAAAAATAATGGCTTTTATAGTTGGGTTGTCCAACATTTTTTGCAAGTCTGTAGTTCGTTGTTGGGTTGTTCCTGCAAAAAAATGATTTTCTGCAAAAATATGTTCCCCTAAAACAACTTTTAAGCCCCACAATTTAAGAATTTCAACTCCTTTTTCTATTTCGTGCGGTTCTGTTTTTTTGGAGGCACTCACAATGCCTACTGTATCGCCTTTGGCAAGAAATTTGGATTGAATCATGGTTAATGAAAAGCAAAATTAAGCACAATTCCTCGGGTTTGCATGTTTTGAGTATTGCTTGTCCAAGGGCTGTTAGGGTCTTTGTCTTGCACCAACTCATCCGAAATTCCAAAAACCCCTCTGATAGAAGGTGAAAATTTAAAATACTCAAAATAAAAATCGATACCAAACCCTAATTCATAGGCATTATTCCATTTTTTCATCCGAAATCTGCCTGATGAATTGTCGTCTGAAGAGTCTTGGTAACTAGCTAAATTTAGGTTCTTAGAAAGCCCTCCGATTAAATATGGTTTTATATTTCCGGTTCGTTTTGCCGAAAATTTTAGTAAAAAAGGAAAACTAATATAGGTTGATTTTATCTCTCGTAAACGGTCTTTTTTTAATTCAAATTGTTCAAAAACCAAATCTCTTTGGGTGAAATATAAACCGGGTTCAAACCTAAAATCTACATATTTATTTATGCGAAGATTAGCCACCAAACCAACATTAAACCCGGCACTATTATTAACGACTAAGTCTTTTTGAGGGCTCTTATAATCAAACTTAAAATCGAACGAATTAAAACCTAAAAAATAGCCAAAATGCACTCGTTGCTCATCAAAAGTTTCTTTGTTAATAATTGGGTTTTTACTAAACATTCCGTATTGAGCATACGTGCTTGAAAAACTAACAGTTAGAACTAAATATATTATTTTTTTCATGATTTTTATTGTTTCGGTTTCACTTATTTACGAGCATGATAAATGGTTGCTACTCCAAAAGTTTGTGGTAAAATTTGTATATTTATAAACCCAATTTTTGCAAATATATTGTGCATTGCTTTTCCGAACGGAAATTTTGATGCAGATTCTGATAAATATTGATAGGCAACTTTATCTTTTGAAAAAAGCCTTCCGATGGCTGGTAAAATATATTTGGAATACAAAAAATACCCTTGTTTAAACGGGAATTTTATAGGATTTGAGGTTTCTAATACCACAAAAATTCCGTTGGGGCTTAATACTCTGTATATTTCAGACAATCCTTTTTCGAGGTTTTCAAAATTTCTGATTCCGAAAGCAACTGTTATAGCATCAAATGAATTGTCTTGAAAAGGTAAGTTTTCAGAATCAGCTATTTGAAAAGTGATTTTTTTGGTTAAATTTTGTTCTTTTATTTTTTTATGCCCTACGTCAATCATTCCTTTTGAAATGTCTATCCCTACAATTTTTTTAGCCGAGGTTTGTGCCATCAAAATAGCCAAATCGCCTGTTCCGGTGGCTATATCAAGTACTGAATTAGGCTTTTGCTCGGCTACTAACTTTAACACTTTTTGCCTCCAGGAAATATCTATCCCGAACGAAATTACTCGGTTTAAGCCATCGTAATTACCAGAAATGGTATCAAACATTTCGGCAACTTGTTCTTTTTTTGTTTTATCTGAATTTTTATAAGGCTTTACTATTTCTGACATTTGTTTTTGTTTTAAATCAATTTTAGAATATTTTTTTGCTATTTTCCACTTTTTATTCGGTTGTCGTGTTTACATAGCATTTGACAATTTTCGGTGGTCGTTTTTCCGCCTTCGTGCCAAGGTGTAATGTGGTCGGCTTCCATTTCGGTAATTTCAAATTCAACACCACATTTTACACAAATTCCCTTTTGTCTTTACAAACGCTTCGCGTTTTTGTTTGTCGGTAAATGCTCTAATGCTCAAATACTTCTCGTTTCGTGTTAAAACGTATTCGTAAATGCCTGACTTTTTCGTTACGTCTTCGTCTTGCATTAAGGTCGTTATTTCTTCTTCTAATTTTTTAGCGTCAAAGTTTTGGTCTTTGTAATTATTGTAAAGAAAACCATAATTTATACCTTTCATTTCTTTGCGATATTTTGGAAAAACTACTTTTATCCAATTCATTAAACTGGTAAAGTATAACCACAATTCACTTGCATTGGGCTTGTGTTGGTTTTCAGCCATATATTGCTCAATGTTGTCTTTGCTTATCCAACTAATTACAGTTTCTAAATAATCTTGTCTTATTGCAGAACCTGTCATATAATCACTACCAATGTTGTATGCCGGGCAAGCTGTTTTGCTGAAATATTTTTTGGCTTCTGTAAGCCAAGTTCCTGTATAAATTGCGTTTCGCAATTCTTGATTTGTTAGTTTTTCGCCTGCTATGTTTATGGTTTTAAACCAATCTAATTTTTCTTTGTCGTTACCTTCGCAGAAGTAGACCATAAGTTTGTAGTCTAAAATTTGTTTTTTTTCTATATCGGTTAAGTTATGAAAATACAGGGCATTTAAAGAAAAACTGCCCGAAACATATTCGCAAATACTTATCGTTCTTTGTTGTCCGTCTAAAACTTCGTAGGTGTTATCTTCGTTTTTTACCCAATACATTACGTTTAATGGGAAATTCTTTTGCACTGTTTCTATTACTGCATCACGTTGTTTGTCTTTGTAAACAAACTCCCGCTGATATTTTGGACGAATATTGAGTTTGCCACCAAACCCAACTACACCTTCTTCGTTGTCGTTAAAATAACCGTTTGCAACTTCGCTTATTTTTATTTCTTTAAGTTCTATTTTCATGTTTATTTTTTTGGTTCTATATTGTTTATAGTGGGTGTTTTTTTTATAACTTTTTTATAATATTAATTGCTTTTTTTGTTGCTCCTGCGGAGCTGAATTTTTAGAAGTCCCCTAAAAGAATAAAATTTGCAATTAAGTTAAGCTAAGGTTGTCTATTAGCCGAACGCCTTCAATCCACACGGCTATAAACCCTCTAAACTTTTTGTTTTTACGTTTATATTTTGCAGATTTTAACGTTTTTTCATCAGCAATTTCAAAATATTCTAAGGCAAAATCAGTGTGTTTTTTAAAGGTTTCAGTAACAAAAATATAGTGTTTTTGAATACTTTTTTGATTGAAATTTTCTTTTACATTTTGTAAGGTTTTATAAATTATAGAGGCTTTTTCACGAGCTTCGGGGCTCAATCGTTCGTTTCGAGAACTCATCGCTAAGCCATTTTTTTCTCTATAAATAGGACATTCAATCACCAGAACGGGTAATTGATGTTTTTCTACCATTTTTTTTATAATTTGAAGTTGTTGGTAATCTTTTTCGCCAAAATAGGCTTTGGTAGGTTGCACAATTTCAAAAAGTTTTTTAACAATAGTTCCAACCCCATTAAAATGACCTATACGATGCTTGCCTTCCATTTGATGTTCTAAACCATCATAATCAAAAACTGTTGAAATTACATTTTTTGCATACATTTCATCTACCGAAGGTGCAAAAACGACTAAACTATTGGTTATGAGTTGTAGTTTTTCAATATCTTTTTCTAGTGTTCTTGGATATTTTTTTAAATCTTCAATATTGTTAAACTGCGTTGGATTAACAAAAATACTTATCACAGTTACTTGATTCTCTCGTATGGATTGTTGCACCAAAGATAAATGTCCAAGATGTAAAGCGCCCATAGTTGGCACAAAACCAATTTTTTTTTTAGAAAAATTATCGTTTAAAAACGTTTGTAAATCGGCTGTTTTGGTAAAAACGAACATAAAACAAAATTTTAATAAATGCAAACATACCACTTTCGATTATGATTTTATATTTTTTATGTAACTTTGCATAATTATTCTCTTTAGAATAAATTAGTTAAATAGTTATGCAAGATAAAAAAATTTTGTTTGTATCATCAGAAGTGGTGCCTTACTTAGCAGAAAATGAAGTTTCTCAAGCGTCTTATGATGTGCCCAAAATGATTAATGACTTAGGCGGTCAAATCCGTATTTTTATGCCTCGATACGGAAATATAAACGAACGTAGGCATCAGTTGCACGAAGTTATTAGGCTTTCTGGGATGAATTTAGTAGTAAACGATGTAGATATGCCTTTGATTATCAAGGTTGCATCTATTCCGAGAGAGCGTATTCAAGTTTATTTTATTGATAATGATGAATATTTTAAACGAAAAGCTAGTTTTACAGACGAAGATGGAAATCTTTTTTCGGATAATGACGAACGGGCTATCTTTTTTGCTAAGGGCGTTATCGAAACTATTAAAAAACTAAATTGGGTGCCCGATATTATTCATATTCATGGTTGGATGGCTTCGCTTTTGCCCCTTTATTTAAAAGAGTATTATAAAAAAGAAGCTATTTTTTCGGAAACTAAAATTGTAACATCTGTTTATAATCAGCCATTTACAGGCACATTGAACCCCGAACTTACTAAAAAAATTTTGTTTGATAAAATTGCTAAAAAACATATTGAACCGGTCAAAGAGCCTACGTATGAAAATTTAATGCAAATTGCTATCAATTTTTCAGATGGGGTTATTGCGGGGTCTAAAAAAACACCTAAAAATTTAACAAATATTATAGAAAATTCAAAAAAACCCTTCTTACCTTTCGCCTCTGAAAAAAAGCGTGCGGAAGCATTTGCAGGTTTCTATAAAAACATTTTATCAAAATAACACGTAACTATTTATGAATAAATTATTTAAACTTTTTTTTACAACTTTTTTTATTGTATTTTTATTTATTGCTTGTGATAAAGATTATAACACTTTAGGTTCGGATATTGTGAGTAACGAACACTTTGATTTTAATGTAAAAGACGATTATACAATTTCGGTTGAAAACAAAGCCATTACAGCAATGCAATCGAATAATTTACCAATTAACCCTTTAGGAATTTATAAAGATCCTTTTTTTGGAAAAACAACAGCACATTTTGCCTCTCAAATTTCTTTAAGTAGCACCTATTCAGAACCAAATACAACGATTGGTTATAAAGATGGAGCAACCAATACCATAAACATACAAACAATAGATTCTGTTTATATGTATGTTCCTTATTTTAGCAATGTAAAAAGCACAGAATCAGACGGAACTAAAACGTATACCTTAGATTCGTTATATCAAAGCACTGATGAAATAAATCAAAAATTCAAATTAGAAATTTACGAAAACAATGCATATTTAGGAAACGACGGAATGGGCACCGACCCCCGTTATTACTACAACACTTCATCAGAATATAATAGAATTGACTCGCAAAAAGGAGAAAAATTAGCCGAGGTTACAGATTTTAAATTTAGTAAAGACGAAATAAAATTATATAAAAGAAAAAAAACAGGAGAATACTTGGATAGTAGCGGAAACGAAACTAACGACCCAACAAAATATGTTGTAAAAGAACGTATGACACCCGGAATGTGGATAAATATCACCAATAAAAACTTCTTTTTAAATAAAGTATTATTAGCAGCACACGAAGGAAAACTAATCAATAATTCTACTTTTCAGCAACACTTAAAAGGATTGTTTTTTAAAGTAACTGACAACACTTCAACCGCTAATGCACTATCGTTGCTTAATTTTTCACAAGGATATATTGTAGTTCAATATCATTCAAAATTAGGAAGCACTTTATCTGCAGCAAATACGGCTGGAGAAACTAAAAATGTTTTAAGACTTAATCTTACAGGTAATACCGTAAGTGTATCACAATTTGAACCAAGTATAGCATATTCAAACGGCTTAACAGGTGCAGCAGCAACCAATGGTGAAAAAATATATATCAAAGGAGGAAACGGTTCAGTTTCTTATCTGAATGCTATTTCTGACACTCAACTTACTCAATTAAGAGCAAAAGATGCCAACGGAAATAGAATAATGGTAAACGAAGCCAACTTAATATTTCATGTAGATAATTCAATATATAATACCGAAGATAAAAAGAAAACACAAAAACACCCACTTCGAATTTATCTATATGACGCAACCAATAATATCCCAATTTTAGATTACAACCAAGATGGTTCTACAACAACAAACAATAAATATAATAAATATTTTTTTGGAGGAATTGTAGAAACACAAAACACTACTTATACCGACGAAAAAGGAAACACTATTAAAAACGCAACAAAATATAAAATAAATATCACCCAATATATCAGAAATTTAATAAATATAGATACAGATGCAAACGGAGATGGAACAGTAAATGACGATGACGCAAAATTTAAACGTGTAAAATTAGGATTAGTAGTAACCGAAAACATAAACATAGCTAATAATTATTACGAACAAGGAGTCATAGGAGCACCAATAAGCACCTATACAAAAATTCCTTTAGGTAGCGCTATTAGCCCCTTTGGAACTGTTTTGCACGGACCCAATTCGACCGCTACTGATGCCAGCGGAAACCCATTGAAACTAAAATTACAAATTCATTATACAAAACCCGAATAACTATGTGTGGAATTGTAGGATATATAGGACACAGAGATGCCTATCCAGTTATTATTAAAGGATTACAACGATTAGAATATAGAGGTTATGACAGTGCTGGTTTAGTGCTTTTTGACGGAACAAATACACAACTTAGCAAAACCAAAGGAAAAGTTTCTGACTTAGAAACCAAGGCCTTAACAGAAAAAACAACCGAAGGAAAAGTGGGTATGGGACACACCCGATGGGCAACTCACGGAGTTCCAAACGATGTAAACTCACACCCTCATTATTCAAATTCAGGTGATTTAGTGATTATTCATAACGGAATTATTGAAAATTACGAACCCCTTAAAAAAGAATTGTCAAAAAGAGGCTATACCTTTACCTCTGATACCGATACCGAAGTGCTTATCAACTTAATTGAAGAAGTAAAGAAAAATGAAAATTGTAAACTCGGAAAAGCTGTTCAAGTTGCTTTAAATCAAGTAGTAGGAGCGTATGCAATTGTTGTTTTTGACAAAAAGAAACCAAACGAAATTGTAGCAGCCCGTTTAGGCAGCCCATTAGCAATAGGTATTGGTGAAAACGAATTCTTTATAGCCTCTGATGCTTCGCCATTTATAGAATATACCTCAAATGCTATTTATTTAGAAGATGAAGAAATGGCAATCGTAAGGCTACATAAACCCTTAAAAATCAGAAAAATAAAAAGCGATAAAATTGTTGATGCTTATATTCAAGAACTTCAAATGAACTTAGAGCAAATTGAAAAAGGGGGATATGACCATTTTATGCTTAAAGAAATTTACGAACAACCAAGCGTAATAAAAGACACATACAGAGGTAGATTATTATCAAACCAAGGAATTATACAAATGAGTGGAGTGGAAGATAACCTCGAAAAATTTGTAAATGCCAAACGTATTTTGATTATTGCTTGCGGAACTTCGTGGCATGCAGGTTTAGTAGCAGAGTATATTATTGAAGAATTTGCTAGAATATCTGTAGAGGTTGAATATGCTTCTGAATTTAGATATAGAAACCCAATTATAGACAAAAACGATGTGGTAATTGCCATCTCACAATCAGGCGAAACAGCCGACACATTAGCAGCTATAAAATTAGCCAAAGAAAAAGGAGCCTTTGTTTTTGGTGTTTGCAATGTAGTAGGCTCATCAATATCACGAGAAAGCCATGCAGGGGCTTATACACACGCTGGACCTGAAATAGGAGTAGCTTCAACCAAAGCATTTACTACACAAATTACGATACTAACGATGCTTGCTTTACGCTTAGCAAAAGCCAAAGGAACGCTTACAAATTCTGACTATCAACGCTATTTATTAGAGCTTGAATTAATCCCTGAAAAAGTAGAACAAGCATTAAAAACCAATGATGCAACCAAAGAAATTGCCGAAATTTATAAAAATTCAACCAACTGTTTATATTTAGGTAGAGGTTATAATTTTCCTGTAGCTTTAGAAGGGGCTTTAAAACTAAAAGAAATTTCATACATCCATGCAGAAGGATACCCTGCTGCCGAAATGAAACACGGACCAATTGCACTTATAGACGAGCAAATGCCTGTAGTTGTTATTGCCCCAAAACAAGGACATTATGACAAAGTGGTGAGCAATATACAAGAAATAAAATCACGAAGCGGAAAAATTATAGCAGTAGTAACTCAGGGTGATGAACAAGTAAAAAACTTAGCCGACCATGTAATTGAAATACCCGATGCTTCGGAGGCTTTAACACCGCTTTTAACCACTATTCCGTTACAATTATTATCCTATCACATTGCTGTTTTAAGAGGTTGTAATGTAGATCAGCCCCGAAATTTAGCCAAATCGGTAACGGTAGAATAAAAAAAGTATAACTAAAATTTAAAAAAACATAAAAAATGGGAGAAAATTCAATGTTATTCGTGCAATTATTATTATTGATTGCTGTATTTTATTTTCTAATTATTGCACCACAACGAAAACGTGCAAAACAAGAAAAACAATTTGAAGAAGGCTTAAAAGTAGGCGATAAAGTGATTACCAAAGCAGGTATTCATGGTAAAATTACAGAACTTTCAGCCGATAGTTTTGTGTTAGAAACCATGGCTGGTAAACTAAAAATGGAAAAATCGTCTATTTCGTTAGAACTAAGCCAAAAACTTAAAAACACATAAAAAATATGCAAAAAACACTAGTTTATATAGCTTTATTAGGGGCAATTTTTATGCTTTATAAAGCTATTTTTAAATCAAAATCGGGCTGCGATTGTGATTGTAAAAGCCATAAGGGGACTTCTAAATTCTAAATTTATATGTTTACCGAAGCCTCTTTTTTAGAAGGAAAAATTTTATTGATTGACAAACCCTTTAGATGGACGTCTTTTCAGGCGGTTAATAAACTAAAATATCAATTACGGAAGAAATTTGACCTAAAAAAAATAAAAATTGGACATGCCGGAACGCTCGACCCGTTAGCCACGGGCTTATTGATTGTTTGCACAGGCAAAGCCACCAAACGCATCATCGAATTTCAAAATTTAACCAAAGAATATACCGGAACTTTTTGTATAGGTTCTACAACTCCTTCATATGATTTAGAAACAGAAATCAATCAAACTTTTGATACTAAACATATTACAGAAGATTTGTTGCAAAAAACGACCCTAAATTTTACGGGTGAAATACTCCAAAAACCACCCATCTATTCTGCTATACAGAAAGATGGTAAACGGCTATATGAATTGGCTCGAGAAGGTAAAACCACCAAAATTGAAGCCCGAAAAGTAACTATTTTTACCTTTGAACTTACCCGAATTGCATTGCCAGAAGTAGATTTTAGAATTGTGTGTAGCAAAGGCACTTATATAAGGAGTGTTGCACACGATTTTGGTAAGGCTTTGCAAAGTGGAGCCCATTTAACTGCCCTGAAACGAACTAAAATTGGCGATTATAAAGTATCAGACGCACAAACACCTGATGCATTTGAAACGCAACTTAAGGAGACTTCTTAAAATTCTGACACACTATTTTTTCTTTTAACTTTTTGTAATAAAAATGAATTTTTAGAAGTCCACTTAATCAAATGCAATAAACAGAGTAGGGTTTATTGGGGTTCCCTCTTTCCAAAGTTCAAAATACAAGTCCGTATTTTTAGAAATTTGACTATTTGAACCTGCCAAACCTAAAACTTCGCCTGTTTTTACTGCATCTCCAGCCGAATGAGTTAAATAGTCCATGTTTTTATAAATAGAAATAATATCTTCTTTGTGCTTAATAATAATCACATACCCATTACTGGGTGTCCAATCGGTAAATAATACAATCCCCGAAGCAATTGCTTTGATAGGTGTATCTTTAGCCAAGGCTATTTGCACACCAGGATGTTTGTTTTGTAGATTAAATTTTTGTGTAATAGTGCCTTTGGTAGGCGGAAATAACACAAAGCCAGCCTTTGGTTTTGCCGATTCAAACACGTTGTATTTATCATCTTTGAGCAGTTGCTCGCGAAGTTCAATTTCTTCAGGTGTGGCTTTGGTAGGCAGTTCATCAGAAATCTTTTTTTGAGAGGCTAACAACGAATCTTTATTAATATGAGTTATTTCGATTTTACCATTCAACACGTTTTTGATACCTTCTAAATATTGATTATTATAGGCAACAATAACAGCTAAAGAATCGGATTTTAGAGCTAATTCCGTAGCTTCTTTTTTTAAATCGGTTGAAGCGTATCCAGGAATATACTCTCGTAAAGGAGTAAAGGCAATTATATAGGTTGTGATTGCTATTAAAAAAATAGATGAAAGTGTAACCACAACAAAAACATTCATTAGGTTTAACTTTAGCGAAAATACTTCTTCAAAAGTATCCTCGTTATGAATAACCAATCGGTTTTTAGTAAATAATTTCTCTTTAAGAAGCTGTTTTTTAAATCGATCACCAAACATTTTAATTAGTTTTACAAACACAAATATAGTTACTTTTTTTATAGGAGACTTCTAAAAATTGGTTTTCTAATTAAAATTCGTAATTTTTAAGAAGTAGAAGGCAAAATTTAAAAAGAACTTTTTGAATAAAAATGAATTTTTAGAAGTCCCTAATAGCATTTTTTTGAGTGTTTTTAAAAAATTTATTTCAAAATACGATTCAATTTTTTGTTAAAAAATAATAAAATATTTAAAAAATGTTAATAAAAATAATTTTATATAATAATAAATTGAATTTTTATTGTATTATATTTAAAAATTTAGCACAATTAAAAAAAGGCATAAAAACTGTTTTTTTTTACAAAAAAATCATTATACTTTTACAAAACAAAAATAAATTATTAACAAATAAAAATTAAACATTATGAAAAAATTAGTAGCCCTTTTGATTGTTGTATTAGTAGTATTAATACAATTTGGATGTTCAACAGACGATGTGTCAAACGATGTACAAACTACAGCATACAACGACACTTCAAATATATTGCCTAAAAAATAATTTTGTATTTTTGAGGTTTTCAATTTTCGGTTAATGTATAAAAAAAGCCTTGTTTTTTTATTACTTATAGTTTCGTGTTCTAAAAAAGATGTAAATGTAGATTTAAAAAAACAAAAACAAGAATTAGATAGCCTATTCAGACTTACAAAAACGATTGATTATTCCGATAGTCAATTGAAACGTTTGATGCCTATTTTTTTAGAAAAAACAGAGGCTTTAAGCAGAGGTTCTTTGAAAAACAAGTATCTAACCGAGGTTAGCAATTTGTATTTTAATACAGGCGACATCAAAAACTATTTTAAAATATGCAAGAAACGACGGGAACAAGCAGAAAAAACGCAAGATACCACCGCTTTGCAAAAAGTTTATTTAGATTTAGGTGATTATTACAACGTTATTTACAAAAAAGATTCGGCTTTTTATTTTTATAACAAATCGTTTAAAAAAATATCCGACAAAAAAAGTTTGTTGAACGGTACTATAATGTATCGAAAAGCAATTTTAATGCGACTGGATGGTAATATAGCCGAAAGCGAGATTTTAACCACCAAAGCCTTGATTATTGCAAAAAACAAAAAAGATACACGGTTAGAATACGATTGTTATAACAACTTAGGCAATGTGCTGGCAGAATATAACGATTTTGAACAAGCCATACGTTATCATAAGAAAGCATTGGCAAAAGCCGAACAGCTAAAAAACGATTATCAATACGTTGATTTAGTTGCCCAATCGTTAAATGGTATGGGGGTAAGTTATCAAAAAATTAATCATTTTAAAGAAGCTATCCCTTATTTTGAGCAAGCGATTAAGAAAAATTCAAAAACTGATAAATTATTAACTGCACTTTTGTTAGATAATCTGTCGTATTCAAGGTTTAAGTTAAATGCAACCGATCCTTTAATTGATTTTGATACTCCTTTAAAAATTCGTATTGCAGAAAATAATACCAATGGTATAATTGTAAGTTATACCCGAAAAGCGGAGTTTTTTTTAAAGCAAAATCAAATAGACAAAGGTTTAGATTATATTTCAAAAGCCAAAAATTTAGCACAAAAAAGTAAAAATCATCGAGAGGTTTTAAAACTTTATAATTTATTAAGCGAGGCAAAACCAAGCCAAAATTTGTATTACAAAGAATTGTATGTAAATTTAAAGGATAGTTTGTTGCGTGTGGAGCGAAAAAACCGAGAAAAACTCATCAGAATTGAATACGAGACCGACGAAATTATTCAAGATAACCAAATTTTGGCTCGTAAAATTGAAAATACATTTATTATAGGTTTTATTTTATCGCTTTTAACTTTGGTTTTCTTTTTATCTTATAGACAGCGAGTTAAGAACAACGAAATAGCCCTGATAAAAGAACAACAGCGAAACAATGCCGAAATTTATCAATTGATGCTTGATAATCAAACGAAGGTTTCGGAAGGGCAGCATGCAGAACGGACTCGTATTGCACAAGATTTGCACGATGGTGTTTTAAGTGTGCTTATGGCAATTCGGATGCAAATAAACGCAATGTTATTTGAAAAAAATAACTCTTCGGAGTTAAATTTTACAAAACAATTAAGTGATTTACAAAAAGTTGAAACCGAGATTAGAGAGATTTCTCATAACCTAAAAAGTTATAAATTTTCAAATAAAGAAAATTTTATTCGGGTTTTGGAAGAACTTATTGACCATCAAAAAATTATTGGAAACGAAACATTTAATGTGATTATTGATCCTGATATTTTGTGGGAATTTGTACATATTGATGTTAAAATTAATATCTATAGAATAATACAAGAAGCGGTTTATAATGCACAAAAATATGCAAAAGCTACAGAAATTTCTGTATCTGTTATAGAGCATAGAAACGAAGAAATGCGTTTAATAATAAGTGATAATGGTGTTGGTTTTGACTTTTCAAAAGCAAAAAAAGGAATCGGAGTAAAAAATATGCAATTTAGAACACAGCAAATTGAAGGGAAAATAGGCTTTATATCAAACGAAAATGGAACTACTATAGAGGTAAAAATTCCTTTAAATTATGAATACTAGTATTTTAATGGTTGATGATCATTTAGCCATTTTAGAGGGTTATGAGCTTTTGTTAAGTTATCATCCAGATAAGCCGATTATAAAAACAAAAAAAATTACTTCGCTCCGGGAGGCGAATGAATTTATCCATAACGAGCGGAAATTTAAACATATTGATATTGCAATTATTGATTTGAGCATTCCAGCTTATCCAGAGGCTAAATTAATGGATGGCAAAGATTTAGCTATAAAAATTAAAAAATTAAACCCTAAAATCAAAATTTTAATTGTTACTTCTTACTCGGAGCCTTTGTTTTTGTATAAAATTTACAATGCTGTTAAGCCAAACGGCATTTTAATAAAAAGCGAATTAGATGGAAAAGCGTTGCACAATGCTCTAAGTGCTTTAAAATTAAATAAAACGTACAATTCAGAAGCTGTTACTATTGGTTTTGAAAAAATAGAAAGGTATACCAAAAAATTAGACGAGGCAGATTTTGATATGATTTTATACTTATATCAAGGCGTTAAAACAAAATATCTTCCAGAAAAAATGAATCTAAATATTAGCACGATAAACCATCGTAAAAAAGCTATTAAAGAAGTGCTTAATGTAGAATATGGAGGAGATGAAGATATTGTAAACAAAGCAAAATCACTTGGTTTTCTTTAGGATACTTCTAAAAAAACAAAGCCCATTTTAAAAAAAAAACATATTTTTGCCCCTGAATAAATGAAAAGAAGATGAAAAATTTATATGTTATATTCACCTTTTTATGCACCATTTCTATTTGGGGTCAACCTATATCTGTAAACACCACTACCTATACTCCTGAACAATTAGTTAATCAGGTTTTAATAAACCAAAATTGTTTATCGCAAATTACAAATGTTTCTACCCGAACAGGCACCAATTTTGGTTCTACAAACGGAATCGGATATTTTAGTAATACAAATACATCTTTTCCTTTTTCACAAGGGATTTTGCTAACCACAGGTGATGTTTTGCAATCTCCGGGTTTTACAACCTCACCCTTGAGTGCAGGGAATACAAGCTGGACAGGCGATGCAGATATAGCACAAATAATGGCAAATGCAGGTTTACCAATGAATAGCACCAATGCAACTGTTTTAGAATTTGATTTTTCGACTGTTAAAAATTCTCTTTCTTTAGATTTTATGTTTATGTCTGAAGAATATGCAACATATCAGTGTAATTCGAGAGATGCTATTGCTGTTTTGCTTACCAACACACAAACTAATGTTACTCAAAATTTAGCTGTAATACCTTCTACAAATACTCCTATTTCGGTAGCAACTATTAAAAATAATATATATAATTCTTTGTGCAGTTCTCAAAACCAAAGTTATTTTGGTACTTTAAACGGTTGTGCGGGTCCTGTTTGCCCTCCTACAAATTACAACGGACAAACGGTTGTTTTTAATGTATCTGCTACTATAATCCCGAATGTTACCTATCATATAAAATTTGTAATTTCTGATAGTTACGATGCCGATTTTGATTCTGCTTTATTTTTACATCAATTAAATTTAGGTGAACATTTTTTGCCTAATGATTTGTTGGTTTCAACTAATAATGCTTTGTGTATAGACGAAAGCTACACAATTCAATCAGGCTTAAGCCCTGCTTTGTTCTCGTTTCAATGGGCAAATAGTTCAGGAAATTTAGTAGGAGAAACAAATCCTAATTTAACAATTAATACACCCAATACTTATACATTAACTTATACTAATATTGCAACAGGTTGTAGTTTTTCAGATAGTATTGTTATTGAAAATTATCCTGAAGCTCCTGTTACACAACCTCAGAATCTATTTGCTTGTGATATGGGTGCTGCTCAATATACATATAATTTACAGGCAAATACACCTATCATTTTAGGGAGTTTAAACCCGGCAAACTATACGATAACATATCATCCAACGCTTTTAGATGCTCAAAATAACAGTAATATTTTAGCATCTTCATATTCTTCTGCTCCTAATACTACAATTTTTGTTCGTATAGTTGCCAATACAACAGGTTGTGTAACGTATCGAAATTTTAATTTGTTAGTTTTACCTCCTCCGGTTGCTCATCAACCTTCTGATATTGAAGTGTGTGAAACAACTTTTGGTTCAGGAACAGCAATTATTAATTTAACCACCCAAAACACAAGTATTTTAAACGGACAAACGGGCTTAGGAATTTCGTATCATTATAGCCTTGTAGATGCCCAATCAGGAAATAATCCTATTGCCAATACTACAAATTTTACAACAGGTAGCGTTACTATTTATGTTCGAGTTTTTCGATTAGCAGATGCTACTTGCTTTGATACTACTTCGTTTGATATACAAGTAAATCCATTGATGTCAATTATTACAAGGGATAATGTTCGGGTTTGTGGTTCTTATCAACTTCCTTCACTTTCTGCTCCTTACGAATATCATTTGCTTCCTGCAGGTGCAGATGCTGCTTTGCCAGCAGGAACAATTATAAATTCTACAACAACAGTTTATATTTATAATCCGAATCCAACTCACCCTTTGTGTTTTGGAGAAAGTAGTTTTTTAGTAACCTTTTTGCAACAATCTGATTTTGAATTTGATGATATAACACAATGCAGCCCATATACAGTTCCTACTTTAACGTATGGAAATTTTTATAATGCACCAAGCGGAACAGGAACTATAATTCCGGCAGGAACAATATTAGATATTGGAACAGTTACAACTTTATATTTTTATTATCAATCTCCAGACGACCCTTCGTGTGTTTTTACGGACCAATTCGTAGTTACCGTTCTTAATGAAGTATTAGTAGATACACATCCTAATATTATTTCTTGCGACCCTTATAATGGTTTAACAACTCCCGTAAACGGCACTTATTACACAGCATCGGGAGGACCGAACGGAACCGGAACTGCATTATCATCTCCTTACCCAACAATAACCATAGATACAACTTTATATATTTACAACAATCCTACCGATTTTGAAGCATGTGAACAAGAAACAAGTTTTACTATAAACATTATAACCCCAGATGAGTTACCTCAACAAAGTATTTCGACTTGTAGTTTTTATAATTTACCCTCGTTCCCAATAGGTAATTTTTATACCCAAGCCAATGGGCAAGGGACCTTATTGCCCACCGGAACCTCAATAACAAACTCTCAAACTATTTATTTTTATGTAAATACAAATTATGGAGTTAATTGCACAACAAATTATCCTGTAAATATTACTATTTTACCTCCATTACCCGTAGATGATTTAGCAGATGTGATAACTTGCGATCCTTACATTTTACCTACTTTAACTAATGGAAACTATTTTACAGGACCTAATGGAACAGGAACACAGCTAATCGCAGGACAACAAATACATAATACACAAACTATTTATATTTATAATACCTCAACAATAGGTTATAATTGTGCCTCTCAAACAGAGTTTACAATAACTTTTCCACAAGTGCCAATTATTAACCCTGTTTGTAACTCATATACCTTAACAAGCCCAAGTATAGGAGGTTATTTTGAGCAACCAAATGGAGTAAATCCTATCACAACACCTATAACTTATACCACATCAACAAATGTTTATTATTATGTAGCAACAACAAACGGAACCAACTGCTTTTCAAACACAATAATTCCCATAACCATAAATCATCCAGCAACGATTGTGTTTGATAATCAAATAAATTTTTGCGATAATATTACAATTCCAACCTATCCGAACGGAAACTTTTATACAGGACCGAACGGAACCGGAACTAATATGACAGGACAAACTATTACTAACGACACTACTTTATATTTATATGTTTCAAACGGAACCACTCCTGAATGTTTTAGCCAAAAACAAGTGTTTTTTAACAATGCAAGACCCGTTATGGAAGAGCGAGACAAAATAATTTCATGTGATGAATATGTATTAACTCCTCTAACCTTTGGTAACTACTTTACAGGACCAAACGGAACCGGAACAATGCTACAAGCAGGAAGTATTATTGCCCAAACTACCACTATTTATGTATATGCTGAAAGTAATGAGTTACCAGGTTGTTTTAACGAAGATTCTTTTGTGATAGAAATTAACGATTTAATAAACTACACTCTAAATAATGTAAACGAATGTATTTCATACACGCTACCCGCTCTTGCTGATGTAAAAGAAAAATACTATACAGCACCCAATGGACCAAACGGAACAGGTGTAGAGCTACCTTATAATCATATTATTAATACTTTAGGAACACAAACAATATATATATATGAAGCAGGAACAGGACGCTTTAACACTTGCTTTGATGAAATATCGTTTAATGTAACCATTAATGGTATTCCACTTGTAGATACCCCTACAAATGTAATTGCTTGTAATAGCTATACATTGCCAAGCCTTACAAATGGGCAATATTATAATCAACCAAATGGAGTTGGACCCATCACAAATTTAACATTAAGCCAAAGCCAAACGGTTTTTGTGTATAACGTGAATCCATTAAATTCAAATTGCACAAATCAACACAGGTTTACTGTTTCAATTTACCCAACTTTAGAACCTAATATAAAAGGAGGAACATTGTGTAAAAGTGTAATAAACGGACAATTTATCGGTAATTTGATTTTAGATACAGAACTTTCGGGTAACGATTATACATTTCAATGGTATCACAACGGAAATTTATTACCCTATATAAGTAACACACTTTCAGTAAATCAAATAGGCATATATTCGGTAAGGGCAACACATATTTTAACTGGTTGTGTTTCAAGTTTAATTTCTGTTGAAGTTATAGAGTCGTCTCAACCTGTTTTTGTTGATTATTTTATTACAAATTCATTCACAAACAATCAAGCTATAACCATTAACGTTACTGGTTATAGCACCCGTTACGAATTTAGAATTGATGGAGGAGCTTGGCAAAACCAATCAACTTTTCAAAACGTTCCACCAGGAATCCACTTTGTAGAAGTGCGTGATTATTATGGCTGTGGAACAATAGGAAAACTAATATCTACCTTAGATTATCCTAAATTTTTCACCCCAAATGGAGACGGGCAAAATGAATATTGGCACATTATTGGCAAAGATGGTCAACCAAATTTAAAAGTTTATATTTTTGACAGATACGGAAAATTTATTAAACTTTTAACTCAAAAAGATGAAGGCTGGGACGGAACCCTCAACGGACAACCTTTATTTGCTAACGATTACTGGTTCAAGGTATATTATGAAGAAAACGGAATTGCAAAAGAATTTTCATCACATTTTTCTTTAATTCGATAAGAAAAGCGATACACAAATACAAAAACATATTTGGTTCTATGTTACATAAGTGGGTAATTAAATTTGGAATATTGTAAATTTATAGAAAAACTTTGTTTATTTATATGTGGACTTCTAAAAATTCATTTATATCACAAAAAGTTCTTTTTAAATTTTGCCTTCTACTTCTTAAAAATTACAAATTTTAATTAGAAAACCAATTTTTGAAGCCCCTATAACTTTTCGGAAAGACTTCAAGCAAAGCACTTTTGGCGCTTTTGCAGCCTTTATTCCCTTACCATTGTGAAGGTTTAATGAAAAATTACTCCAAAAGATAAGCTAAATCGGTTAAAATACTTTCTGGTATAGCGGTTTCCGAGATAATTTTGTTGGATAATTCTTTTTTATGTGTTTGAAGTTGTATTATTTTTTCTTCAATTGTATTTTGGGCAATGAAACGCACCACATTTACTTGGTTTTTTTGTCCCATCCGATGAGCTCGGCTGATGGCTTGCTGCTCGGCAAACGGATTCCACCAAGGATCTAAAAACACTATATACGAGGCTTCTGTAAGGTTTAGCCCCACTCCACCTGCTTTTAACGAGATAAAAAACAAAAATGAATTGGTTGAATTTTGAAAAGCCGTAAGCACTTCTTCTCTGTTTTGAGTAGCACCTGTAAGTACTTGAAACGGAATTTTTTGTTGCTCGCACCAGTGGGTATAAATAGCTAAATGTTGTGTAAACGAACTAAAAATTAAGGTTTTTTGCTTAGCTTTTACTAAGGTTTCTAAATAATGTATCACATCAAAAAACTTACCTGATTCTGCGGTTTCATTCACTAATTTTGGGTGGTTTGCTAGTTGTCGCAATCGCATAAGTGTATTTAAAACCACTGCTTTTGATGCTTCGGGGTTTAAAATTTGATTACGAGCTATTGATTTTTCTGTTTCGTATAGTTTTTGTTGTTCGGGCAACAGTTCTGTATAAAAAATTTGCTCGGTAACGGGGGGCAATTCTGTTAAAACCTGTGCTTTGGTTCGTCTTAAAATATAAGGATTAACAAGAGTTTTAAGCTCTTCTGTTTTGGCTTCCTCATGTTTTTTTTCTATTGGGTTTTTAAAATAGTCTGTAAAAAAAGCATAAGTTCCTAACAAATTAGGGTTTATAAACTGCATTTGACTCCACAAATCTGCCAACGAATTTTCGATAGGGGTTCCACTCAACGAAACTTTGTGCTGGGCAGAAAATTGTTGTATTGCTTTAAATATTTTAGCATTTTTATTTTTGATATGCTGACTTTCATCTACTATAAGAAATTGAAAATCATACGTTTGTAATATCTTCTCGTCTTTCAAAGCAATGGGATAGGAAGTAATTACCAAATCAAAATTTGCCAATCGTTTAGCATATAACTGCCTATTCGTACCTATATATTGCAATAATTTTAGATGAGGGACAAACTTTTTTGCCTCGTTATACCAGTTAAAAACCAACGAAGTAGGGCAAATAATCAAGGCATTTAAGGGTTGTTCATGGGTGTTTTCAACGGCTGAAAACAAATCAATATCTGTAAGTTGTGCCCTTTTTGCTTGTTTATTTTGAGCATGATGTGCCTCCAAAGCAACCAATGTTTGCAGTGTTTTCCCGAGCCCCATATCATCTGCCAAGCAAGCCCCTAAACCTCTTTTGAAATGCGTAAGCAACCACTCAACCCCTTCTTTTTGATACGGGCGAAGCGTTGCTTTAACGGTTTCTAAAGGCTTATATATCACTCGTTCAACTTCAAAAATAGAAGTTTCATAAACAGCATCCGGTTGTGTTTTTTTGAGTAATGTAAATTGATTTTTTTGAATTTTTACGGTATTGTTTTCAATTTTAGCAAATTCGGCAATGGGTTTATAGGTGCTAAACCATGCCATCGGGATTAAAAAAAACGTGCCATCGGGCAGTTCATAATAGCGATTGTTTGTTTTTATATTTGGTATTATTTTATCGAACGAAAACTCAAAACTCCCACAAATAATTTGAATATTAACATCAAACCAATCGGTTTTTTCTGTCAATTGTTCGTTTAAAATACCAAAATTTGGGTTTATTTTTTTGTTATCCACCAATAACGAAGCAATTTCGAAACCGTTTTCGTTTAATTTTGCTTTGTTTTCTATTAAATATTCTACATTTTGATGAGCATCGGTTAGTTCTTTTATAGGCAAAACACTCCCAAATCCTGAATCTAAGAGTTGTATTCCTACCGTTGTGAGCTGCTGTATTATTTTTTGCTCTTCTGTTGTGTTTCGCTTGGTTTGAACTACAAAAAACTCGTGAGTAGCATCTGTTTTTAGTTGTGAATGGGCTTGTTTTTTATCAATAGTTGAAAAAATAACTCCTTGATAATCAAACAAAATATTGATTAAATAGGTATCTGAAAAAAGATGTTTGATAGGTTCTAAAAAACAGTTGGTAATTGTTTGTTGCTGCTCTACCCGAAAACCTTCGGCTTGAATGTTTACTTTTTTAACAATGTCTTTTATAAACTTTTCAAAATATTCTTGGGTGTTTTTTAGGGGGATTTCAACGGCTTTTTTGGTTAAAAAGGGTTTTAATTTATTTCCGTTGATGTGTTCTATTTTTCCTGTTTTTTGATTGATAACTACCCAAGCAGGTTCGTTGGTAAGCACGGTAAGGTTGTGTTCAAAGGGGTATATTTCTGTTGTTTCGGTGCTTAGGTGGAGGGTATAGGTTATGCCGTTTTCGGTTTTTACAAAGTGTAAATTGGGCTGAATAAGTTGGTTTTCAAAGGTGCATTTTTGGGGTTCAAAAGGTTTGGTTTTGTTTATATTTACTGAAAAAATAAGTGTGTTATCAAAACAAAGTTGTATAAATTGTGTGAGTTTTAATTGGATATAATGGTTTATAACTCGTTGATTGGCTGGTTCTTTCAAAAAATTTTCAAGGCTTGGTTTGGCTTTTCCTTTTAAACAGTATTTTTTGGTAAGATTTTCTTTTTTTAGATACTCGCATAGTTGCAAAGCCTCTTTTTGTTGCGGATTTACGTTTATTTTGCAGGCTGCAAGGGTTTCGGGTGTTGCAATTTTTTCAATATAACCTAAAATTTCTTGTTTTTCTTCTACTATATAAGCCGTTGGCAAAAAAGATTTTACCAAAGTATCATAACTTATATCGAAAACGAGAGAGTAATTGGTTAGCAAAATATTTCAATTATTTAAAACAAATAGGAATAATTTCGCCCATTGCTAAAGCGTATTTTTTTACTTGTTCGGGGGTTAGTTTTTGGGTGTAATTTTCTTCAACTACTGTAAAACCAATGCTTCGGAGTTTATCAAAATAATCTCGTCCGTAAATGCGAACGTGGTCGTATTGTCCGAAAATTTCGGCTCGTTGTTTTTTGTCTGTAATTGTATTGTCTTCAAAGGTTTTTTCTCGGTTTAGGTCTTGCGGAATTTGTAGTATTGCCATTCCGTTGGGTTTTAGCACTCGGTAAAGTTCTTGCATTGCCTTGGTATCATTGGGGATATGCTCTAAAACGTGGTTACAAAGAATCACATCGTAACTATTATCTACAAAAGGTAAATTACAAATATCTGCTTTTACATCTGCCAAAGGCGAAAGCAAGTCGGTGGTGGTGTAGTCTATGTTTTTTTGGTTTCTAAATCGTTTATAAAACGCTTGTTCGGGTGCAAAATGTAATACCTTTTTGGATGCTGTAAAAAAATCGGTTTCGTTTTGCAAATATAACCACAACAGTCGATGTCTTTCGAGCGATAAGGTGTTGGGTGCCAGCACGTTTTCTCGAGATTTACCATAACCATAAGGTAAAAATTTTCGATAACTTTTGTTTTCAATAGGGTCGGTATAGGTGTTTCCTCGTAGAAAAAAAGCTAAAATAGGCTTCACAAAATAGCTCAACCGAATGAGCAACGGACGAGGAATGGTGTTTAATACTTTTTTTGTGAGTTGATTAAGCATTTTAATTTGTTTAATGTTTTAAAGTTGAAATGTTTAATGTATTGTTTGTTTAAAATCTAAGTTTAAAAAAATTTCTAAATTTATAACCTTTATGTTTTGAGCAATAAAATACGATTCTTTTACGGGAGCAATAATAAAAGGTATGTGTTGGTTTTATTACTTCTAAACTTCTATAAAATCCTTTGGTAATTTTTGGTGCATCGGTTGCTTTACATTCTATAGCTATGGTTTAATTTCCTTTTTTTAGAATTAAATCTATTTCATCGCCTGTTGCAGTTCTGTAATAAAATATTCCCATGTGGCAAAGTTTGTTAGTATATTTTTTATTACTATTACTTCACAAGAAGTGCCAAAAACAGGATGCCCAAGTAACGAATTAAAATTTGAAATAGCAATAGTTGATGTAAAATACCCGCTTAATCCCTTAATTTCTTAATGGTTGTTTGTCATGCTTAACTTCTACCCAACCACATTCATAGGGTTATAGCCTGAGTATGGGAGTTCGTTTTCTGTAAAATAAATCCCAAAAGTTTCTAATTCGTTTAAAATTGGGTTATAAATTTCGGGGCTTATAGGTAGTTGAACTCCGTAGTTTTTAACTTTATTATTCAAAATTTGCAAAGCAGCCATTCCCATTGGTAGTCCAACGGTTTTTGACATTGCAGTATAGGTTTGGTTTTCCCCTAAACATACCATCGAAGAGTCTATTTGATATTGTTTTCCGTTAAGTTCATACCCAAATTTATGATACATAACAATCATATCTTTATCATCTGGGCTTAACGACCATTTTTCTGTTAATATTTTTTCAAGTATTTGTGCTGGGGTAGCGTTTTTAAGTCCTATTTTTTTGTTCGGATTAAACAAATCTAATTCTAAGAATTTATCCCATATAATATCATCTTGGTCAATTTTTAAATAATGCCTTAATTTTAGTTCAACCGAATCTGTAGGATGATAGGCTAAAAAAGAATTGATATAATCTCGATAACTCATATTTTCAGAATTTTCGAGGGTATAACTATCATCGGTTAAGCCGAGTTGCACAAACATATTCCAAGCTTTAGAAAAGCCAATTCTTCGGAGCGTTCCTCTATACATTGTTAAGATATTATCTAAACCATAAATACTTCTGTATTTTAAAGAATCTCGGTTTGCATATCCTTCAAAGCGTCCGAAGCCTTCAATTTCCATAAATTCGGTTCTTCTGAAAAGTTTTTGATAAGGAATGTATTTGTATCTGCCCTCTTGTATAAATTTTGCAACTCCTCCTTGCCCTGCTAAAACAACGTTTCGGGGTGCCCAAGTAAATTTATAGTTCCATAAATTGGTATCGCTTTCTGGAGCTACTAAACCCCCACAAAACGACTCGAATAATAGCATTTTACCACCTTTGTTTTTTATAGTATCTATAACCTTCATAGCACTCATGTGGTCTATACCTGGGTCTAAACCTACTTCGTTCATAAAAATAAGTTTGTTTGTTACCACTTCATCGTTTAAAGCTTCCATTTCAGGGCTTATATACGAAGCGGTTACCATGTTTTTTTTAAACAAAATACAATCTTTTGCTACATCTATATGCATAAAAGCAGGAAGCATTGAAAGCACAATATCAGCATTTTTAATGGCTAATTGTCGTGCCTCCGTGTCTTTTATGTCTAATTGTAAGGCTTTGCCATTTGGGTGGTTGTTAATTTTTTGAATTGCTAAATCAAAGGATAAATCAGCAATTATAAGCTCAAAATTTTCGGAAGTAGATTTGTCTAACAAGTATTTTATAAGTGATGATGCTGAACGACCAGCACCAATTAAAAGTATTTTTCGCATAAGTTTTTAAAATAAGTAATATGCAAAGGTATTATTTAAAGTTGCATAATGCAATAGGCTGTATGCAATAAGCAAAATCGGCAGATGCATAATCGCAAAAAAGCTTTTAAAGGCTGTTTTTATTGAGGCTTTTATAATTAGGCACATTTTTTGCTAACCTAAAAAACCACAAACATACTTTTGTATTCAAAAATAAATAATTACTTTTGTCGCATGCAAATTCAAGTTTTAAAATCAAAAATTCATAGGGTTTCCGTAACAGGTGCCGATTTAAACTACATCGGGAGCATTACTATTGATGAAGCCCTGATGGAAGCTGCCAATCTTATTGAAGGAGAAAAAGTGCATATTGTAAACATCAATAATGGTGAACGTTTAGAAACCTATGTTATAAAAGGTAATCGAAATTCAGGCGATATTACCCTGAACGGTCCTGCCGCTCGAAAAGTGCAAAAAGGCGACATCATCATCATCATATCTTATGCAATTGTTGATTTTGAAGAAGCTAAAACCTTTCAACCAGCTATTATTTTTCCGAACGAAACCAATAATTCTTTAACCTAATCGTTTGAATCCAATCCTCAAAAAAACACTCTCTATTTCAATCCCTATGCTTATAGGTCTTGGGCTTATTGTTTGGCAATACAACCAATTTAACCAAGAACAGCTTATAGAAATTAAAAATTATTTCAAAACTGCCGATTATCGATACATTGTAATTTCTACCGTTTTATCAGTGGTTAGTTTAGCCTCGCGAGGCTATCGATGGAAATATTCATTGGCTTATATGGGTTATCAATCTTCGTTTATAAACAATTTTTTAGCTGTAAATATTAGCTATTTTATGAACTTAACCATTCCTCGGTCGGGCGAAGTTTCTAGAGCTTTGGTTTTAAAAAGATATAATAATATTCCTTTTGATAAAGGCTTTGGAACCATTATTGCAGAACGGATAATTGATTTGGTTTTACTCGTGCTTTTTGTGCTGATGGCTTTAGTTTTAGAATTTAAAGCCCTCAAAAGTTTTTTAACCGAGTTGATACCTTTTGAAAAATTACTAATTTTAGGAGTCATAGGAGCCGTTGGTTTTTTGGTATTTGTTTATTTAATGATTTATTCAAAAAACACTTGGTTTTTATGGTTTAAAAATAAAATATCGGGTATAGTTGAAGGGCTTTTAAGTGTTTTTAAAATGCCAAATAAATGGTGGTTTTTGTTTCATACTTTTGTTATTTGGGGATCTTATTTATACACTTTTTATACAGCTGTTTTTGCCCTACCCGAAACCAGTGGAGTTACTTTTGGGCAAATGTCCGTAGCCTTTATAGCTGGGAGTTTAGCCGTAACATTTACGAACGGAGGTATTGGTGCTTTCCCTGTTTTTACAGCACAAGCCTTGTTTTTATTTGGCATAGCCATAACAGCCGGAACCGCTTTTGGATGGATACTTTGGGCTTCGCAAACCGCTTTACTCATTGTTTTAGGCGGGCTTTCATTTATGCTTTTACCACTATTTAATAAAAGGGACTTCTGAAAAATATATTTATACATTTGTTAATATTTGTTAAAGTTCTATTTACCTATTAAACTTTGCGGTTATCCAAAGGTCTTATACCTATAAACTAAAAATTATAAAAAAATACGATGAAAAAAATCATGATTATGGCAAGTTTGCTTATCGGGATGATAACATTTGCACAGCCTAAAAAAGGGAAACAAGATAGAACAGCCGAACAAGTAGTTGAAAATCAAATAAAAAAAACGACACTTGATTTAGATTTAAACGAAAAACAACAAGCCGAACTTAAAGCATTACTTACAGAACAATATGCAAAAAGAGAAGCTGTTCGGGAAGAAATAAAAGCAAAACGTGCCGAAAATCAAAAATTAGCAAAAGAAGAAAAAGAAGTTATTAAAGGTAAATTTTTAGACGAAAAATTGGCAATGAAAGCTAAAATGAAACAAATTTTAACCCCCGAACAATTTAAAAAATGGGAAGATAGACAACAAGAACGGGAGCAAAAACTTAAAGAACGCATAGAAAAAAGAAATGAAGAAAGCAGAAGACAATCAAAAAAAATTGAAAAAGAATAAAAAATTATTGTTATTTTCATAAAAAACATATAGTTTTGAACCCACTATACCTAAACTATAATTCAGATGAAAAAAATTATTGCAGCATTGGTTTTAACCCTTGCACTCATTGTTACTGCTTCTGCACAAGAGGCTAAAAAAGATGTTTCGATACTAGCCAAAGAACAAGCTACAGAATTGGCAAATTATGTTGGCTTAACAGGTAGTATTGTTAATGATTTAGCACAATTATTTGTTATGAAATACGAAAATCTTGCTATTGAAGGGCTTTCACAAGAACGTAAAGATTATTTATCACAAATTATTTCGGCTAAACTACAAGCCTCTATGACCGATGAACAATGGAATAAATTATCTAAAAACCAAGAACTTCTTAAAAAACTTACCCATTAATTAAAGTTTTTATACGATTATTAAACCCCAAAGATTTTAAAAACCTTTGGGGTTTCGTGTTTTTGGCTCCATTAATATTGTTTGCGTCTTATTTTTCTTTTCAAATATTTTTTACGGGTAATTTTTCGCTTAAAACTACTTGTTTTTTGTTGTAATATTTGATGCACGCTATCCTTGTTTTCTCCACTTAGTTCGGCATATTTTTCAGCAATAATAAGAACCATTTTTTTGGATAACCACATTTTTTTGAAATTATCTAATCGTTGTTCTAGTGATAATTTTTCAAATTTCATTCGGTTTAAATCGATTAAATAAAAAATATAATTACCATCTAAAGCCTTAATAATAAGTGTATTACCAGGCGAATGATCTAAAAAATTAACATTAGCCTCGTGCAGTTGAAAGGTAAAACATGCAAATTGTTTTAAAATTTCTTCTCTATTTTCAAACCTTGGGTTATGGATAAGCTCTCGAATGGTAAAATCATAATTGATGTGCCGGCACACGTAATAACTATCTTTTAAAATACCAAAAAAATTTCTATTTTCAATATAGGCAATCGGAAAAGGTGTTTTTATTTTATTGTTTATCAGATAAGTAGCATGTTCAAACGACCTTTGTGCTTTGGATTTTCTAAAATAAGAATACACCAGTGCTTTTATAAAACTTGGTTTTTTAAAATACTTAATATTGTAGGTTTCTGCATCGGTTTCAAAGGTTTTTATAATATTACGTGAGCCTTTTACAAGTATTTTACCTTCCGTAAAAAAAGTTGAAACTAATTTATTTATAATGGGTTGTTTTTCTAAATAAGAAGTATGACAAATAGTTTTTACCATATTTTTTTATCAAATAATAAAAACAAATATAACATTTTGTTTAAAATAAATATTGGTACTTCGTAAATACGTTGCTAAAAAAATGGCTTTAGTAAAATTTTAATGGAAGTTATTTTAACCCCAGATTACGTATTAGAGTTCTATTACAAACTGAATCTACTTCAAAATTAAGTGATTACTCCTATTTTTAAATTCAAAATACAAAAGTATTACTCATCTAAAAATAGTTCGTGAGTGTTTAATTTTATTGTATCTTTAGTTTTCATAACAAAATCTAATGCGTAATCGGGGTTTAAATTTTGTTTTCTACAAATTTTCATTAGAAAATCAATTTTTAGAGCCTAAATAAATTAGTTAATTATTATTCCTACGGGTTAGCCCCCTCTGCTTTACTTCGCCAGTTGGCTGTCGCTCGTGTGGAAAGGGGTTGGTGGGTGAGGTAAAAAATGCAATTATTCAATTTATAAATTAACCAGAAAAAAGGTTCATTAACATTTCACTAATACCAAAAATATAGTTATTATATCTAAAAAATATAATTATTATATCTATCTATTAGAGAACGAAAATGTACATTTGTCCTCGTGTTGAAATGGTTTTCTTGCTTCACTTTTTTTGTTTTTTGTAATTACAAAAATAAGCAAGGAATGGTTCTGATCAATATCAAGTCTAAACTTCTTTATGAATCGTAGCGGAACAAATAAGTTTAGACTTGATATTGAAAACAATAATGTTGTGAAGCTATACATAGGAAAAACCTTTATAAGAATTCCGCTTTTTTATAAAATCGAAACGGGAAAAATGAATTTTTTGAGCCTATCATAAAATAATTCTTACTATTGATTTTTTTTGTATTTTAGGCTTTTAATTTTTTGTGTATGACCGATCAAGAAATAGAATTAGAAAACAAAGCCATTGCCAAAGAGTATAAAGAGCTCTTACGCATTAGTTATCAAACGCTTACCGATGAGGACAAAGGCATTATTCGAAAAGCATTTGATGTGGCTGTGGATGCCCATAAAACCCAACGAAGAAAGTCGGGCGAAGCTTATATTTTTCACCCCATTGCTGTAGCAAAAATTGTAGCTTCTGAAATTGGCTTAGGAGCAACGTCTATTGCTGCTGCCTTGATGCACGATGTGGTGGAAGATACAGAGATAACTGTGGAAGATATTGAGCGGATGTTTAACCCCAAAATTGCTCAATTAGTTGCTGGGCTTACCAAAATTTCAAAAGTTACCTCAGAGCAAGAAATTTCATTGCAAGCAGAGAATTTTAGAAAAATGCTTTTAACCCTAAACGATGATGTTCGGGTAATTCTTATAAAAATTGCTGATCGTTTGCATAATATGCAAACGATGGAATCGATGATAGATTATAAGCAAGCAAAAATTGCTTCGGAAACGCTTTATATTTATGCACCTCTTGCCCATCGGTTAGGTTTATATAATATCAAAACGCAATTAGAAGATTTGGGGTTAAAATATACCGAGCCCAAAATTTATGCTGAAATTGTAAACAAAATTAAAGAAACGAAAGATGAACAAGATGCATACATAAAAATGGTATCAGATGTGTTGAAAAATTCATTATGTGCGGAAGGAATTGAATATACTATTAAGGGTCGTCCAAAATCTATCTATTCTATTCGTAGAAAAATGCGAAATCAAGGTGTATCTTTTGAAGAGGTTTATGATAAATTTGCCCTTCGGATTGTGTATAAAAGTAACCCCAACCCACACGACGAGAAGTTTTTAGCTTGGAAAATATATTCTGTGGTTACGGATCATTACCGCCCCAGCCCCAGCCGATTGAGAGATTGGATTTCATCACCTAAATCTACTGGGTATGAAGCCTTACATATAACCGTTATGGGTCCTAAAGGTCGATGGGTAGAAGTGCAAGTGAGAAGCGAACGGATGGACGAAATTGCAGAAAAAGGTTATGCAGCACATTATAAATATAAAAACGGAGCAACCGAAGAACACGGGTTAGAGATTTGGTTAAACCAGCTCAAAGAAGCCTTAGAAAACACAAGTATAAATGCGGTTGATTTTGTAGAAAATTTTAAACTCAATTTATATTCAAAAGAAATTTATGTATTTACCCCCAAAGGCGAATTAAAATCGTTGCCCAAAGGCGCTACTTCATTAGATTTTGCTTTTAGTATTCACTCAGAAATTGGTATAACTACACGAGGAACACGAGTAAACGGAAAATTAGTCCCCTTAAACCATGTATTGCAGAGCGGAGACCAAGTAGAAATTATAACCTCTGCCAATCAAAAGCCAACAGCCAACTGGCTCGATTTTGTAACAACAGCTCGGGCTAAAAATAAAATTAAAAACGTATTAAACGAAGATATTAAAAAAATTGCCGAAGATGGTAAAGAAATACTTTCTCGAAAACTTAAAAACTTAAAAATTAACCTCAACGAACGGGTGGTAAATGAGTTAGTCAATTATTTTAAACTTAAAACAAGTTTAGATTTGTTTTATCGAATGGGGGCAGGTATCATCGACAACAAAGAACTAAAAGATTTTGCTAGTAAGCGAAGCAATGTTTTAATAAGTTTCTTAAAAAATAAAATAAAAAGAACCCCAACAACCGCACCCGAAATACTACTAGCACCCGAAATAACTAAAAATTATGATTTAATTGTGTTTGGAAAATATAATGAACGTTTAAATTATAAAATTTCGAGTTGTTGTAAACCTATTCCTGGAGATGATGTGTTTGGCTTTGTAACCATAAACGAAGGTATTAAGGTTCATAGAACCGATTGTCCTAATGCAATAAGTATGCGTTCTAATTTTGCCTATCGAGTACTACCAGCTAAGTGGATAGACTCTGCCCAAGAAGGGTTTTCGGCTATCTTAAAAATTATAGGTATAGATAGTTTAGGACTGACCAATGAACTTACTAAGGTAATCTCTAATCAATTAAATATCAATATAAAAAGTATTTCGTTGAGCAGTGATGCGGGTATTTTTAACGGACAAATTGAAGTGGTTGTTAAAAACAATCATAATATAAAAAAACTAATCGAATCTATCAAAAAAATAGACGGTATAGAAAAAGTGGTTCGAGAAAATCAAAAATAAAAAACCGATAATAAAGTATCGGTTTTTGTTAATCTATATAAAGGCGACTTCTAAAAATTGATTTTGTAATAAAAATCAATTTTTAGAAGTCGCCTAAGCCTACAAATCAAATTTAATGCCTTGTGCTAAGGGTAAATTAGTGCTATAATTAATAGTATTGGTTTGTCTTCGCATATAAATTTTCCAAGCATCGGAACCGCTTTCTCTGCCTCCACCGGTTTCTTTTTCGCCTCCAAAAGCACCGCCAATTTCGGCACCAGATGTTCCAATATTTACATTGGCAATGCCACAATCAGACCCTGCTTGAGACAAAAAATATTCCGCTTCTCGTAAATTGTTGGTCATTATAGCTGATGAAAGTCCTTGAGCAACTCCGTTTTGTATTTCCACAGCATTTTCTACATTTCCAGTATATTTTAACAAGTATAAAATAGGGGCAAAGGTTTCGTGTTGCACAATTTCAAAGGTGTTTTTAGCCTCGGCAATAGCCGGTTTTACATAACAACCACTTTCATAGCCTTCACCTGACAAAACTCCTCCTTCTACTAAAATATTTCCTCCTTCTTCCACTACTTTGGTTAAAGCGTTTTCGTATAGTTTTACAGCATCTGTATCAATAAGCGGACCCATATGATTGTTTTGATCTAATGGATTTCCTATACGAATTTGTTTATATGCAGAAACTAAAGCATCTTTTACTTGTTGATAAATGCTTTCATGAATTATTAGTCTTCGGGTTGAGGTGCATCGTTGACCTGCTGTGCCTACAGCCCCAAAAACGGCTCCGATAACAGTCATTTTTATATCTGCATCAGGAGTTACAATAATAGCGTTATTACCGCCTAATTCTAACAATGAACGTCCTAATCTGGCTGCTACTGCTTGAGCAACTAATTTACCCATTCGGGTAGAACCTGTAGCTGAAACTAATGGAACTCGGGCATCGTGGCTCATCAATTCGCCTATTTTATAATCTCCATTTATTAAGCATGAAATTCCTTCAGGCATATTGTTTTCTTTTAAAACTTCGGCTATAATATTTTGACAAGCAACTCCACACAAAGGCACTTTTTCGGATGGTTTCCACACGCAAACATCTCCACAAATCCAAGCAAGTGCTACATTCCAGCTCCAAACAGCTACTGGAAAATTAAAAGCCGAAATAATCCCTACAATCCCTAACGGATGGTATTGTTCATACATCCGATGACCAGGCCGCTCCGAGTGCATCGTTAAACCATGCAATTGACGAGATAAGCCAACAGCAAAATCGCAAATATCAATCATTTCTTGTACTTCGCCTAACCCTTCTTGATAAGATTTACCCATTTCATACGAAACTAATTTTCCTAAAGGTTCTTTATATTTTCGTAATTTATCGCCAAACTGACGAACCATTTCGCCTCGTTTGGGGGCTGGTATCAATCTAAATTCTTTAAATGCAGTGGCTGCAGTGGCTATTGTTTTTTCGTAATCATCTTTAGACGAAGCTACTACTTTAGCAATAGACTCGCCGTCTACAGGCGAAAAACTTTCGATGGTTTCTCCGTTGGCATACCATTGATTACCTGTGGAGGTTCCTAAATTCGATTTTTGAACACCTAAAATTTGTAAGGCTTCGGCAATGCCGAATTGTTGAGCTTGTGAAGACATGTTTTTTAATAATAAATTGTTAATATTCATCGTTAATCGCTATTTTAACACTGAATAATCGCCTATGCTTACATCGGTAAATTGTCCGTTAAAAACAGCATAGTTACCTATCATAGCGTTTGTTAAAGTAGCATTTAAAATTTTAGTGTGTGTTTGGATTAAGGTGTGGTTTAGGGTTGAATTTTCCACCACACAGCCATCTCCAAGTGAAACATTAGGACCAACGGTACTGTTTTTAAGCACTACATTTTTGCCTATATAACAAGGGTCTATAATGATTGAATTTTCTAAAACTACACTTTTGTCAATTAACTGTTCGTGGTCTTGATGTAAAAAATTTAACATTCGGCTGTTGGTTTCCACTGTTATTTCTTTGTTGCCACAATCCATCCATTGGTCAATCATTCCAGGTACAAATACTTTGCCTTGAGCCATCATGGCTTTGATACCATCGTTTATTTGATATTCGCCTCCGTGCATTAGCTGGGCATCTAACACGTTTTGAAGTTCTTTTTTAAGCAATTCTACCTCTTTAAAATAATAAATACCAATAACAGCTCTATCTGAAACAAATTCTGCTGGTTTTTCTACCAAACCATTAATGTGCCCGTTTTCGTTGAGGCTTACTACTCCATATTCTTGCGGATTTTCCACTTGTTTCACCCAAATAACACTATCAGCTACGGGGTCGAGTTCAAAATTGGCTCTAAAAAGTGTATCCGCATAGGCAATTACACACGAACCCGAAAGTGATGCTTGGGCACACATAATAGCATGACCCGTTCCGAGAGGTTCATTTTGGTAATAAATAGTGCCTTTTGCCCCTAAAGATTGAGCAATAGCTAATAAATCAGCCTCTACAGCTTTGCCAAAACTTTTGTGTATGATAAAAGCAACTTCTTCTAATTTTTGATTGATAACATTAGCAATATCCTCCACTAACCGATGCACAATTGGCTTGCCCGCAATAGGAATAAGGGGTTTAGGGGTGGTAAGCGTGTGCGGACGAAGGCGAGAGCCTCTACCAGCCATGGGAACAATTATTTTCATTCGATATGTTTTTAAATTTTAACGAACTAATTTTCAAAAAGAACTTTTTGTAATATAAATGAATTTTTAGAAATCGCCATGTGTTCATTTTTTTTTTGGTACACAAAAGTATAAAATATTTTTTGATGTTTATACTTTTACTATTGTTCGGGCTAATTCTTTTTTTGAGATGTTATAGGGGGCTTCTAAAAATTCATTGATTTTACTTTAAACTATGATTTGTTTATAAAAAATTGCGATTATTAGTTTAATTTAAGAGATTAATAAAAAAGTTTTGTTAGAAATACTATTTTATAGAAGTCCCCTATAACAAATATCCCCGTGGAATTTTAATTTTTAATAAGTTTTTCGTTTATAAAATTACCTTCTGTTGTTTTTCCTTTCAGTATATAAATCCCTTTTTCTAAATCTTCTACATTAAATGTTGCAGCAGCGCTTCCAAATGATTTTACTTTTTTACTGGTAATATCAAACACTTCTAAATTGCTAATTTCTTCAGCAAAAGTTATGGTTGAAGTGGCAGGATTGGGCGAGAAGGTTGTTTTATGATTGTTTGAGAAATTGTTTGTTGATAATATTGACCCAAGATTAAAACGATACAAAGAAACCGTGGAGGTATTTGTATAACCCATTACGTATAATTTGCCATTATCAAAATCTACAAAAGAAGGTAAATTTGAACTATAATTATAATAATTTATAAGTACCGAAGTTTTACCATTTGTGCCAAATGAAGTATCTAAAGTCCCATTATCAAAAATACGAGTTAAAGAAATGTTTGAGGTGCCACTACTTGAATATTGAGGTGCTGTTCGTCCTGCTAGAATAATCTTAAAACTACTTTCAAATCCATGCCCTGTAACACTTTTTACATTATCATAATAAGTGTCTGTAAAATCTATAATTGATATACCACTTGTGCCAAAAGAATTATCGGCTGTCCCAAAGGCATTTTTTTTTGCTATAAACATTTTATAGTTTTGATTCATTCCAAAAATATATGATGTATTGTCTGCGACATCATGTATATGACCAGGATATGAAAAACTTCTTGAAGCAGTAGAACCAAAAGTTGAATTGTAAGAACTGTCTAATGCCCCCGTTGAGGTAAACTTTTTGGTATATGTGTCAAATCCTCCTCCAAGCGGATGAGGTGCAGAAATATAAATATTGCTTTGGTCGTCTGTGCTGATGGAATTAGGGGCTATCGTGTAGCCAGAAAGAGGATTAAACGAAACATAATTCCCATTATTAAAAGTTGTGTCTGTGCTCCCATTTATTGTAAATCTATACAACTTCATATTGCTAGATGAAAATTCTGAATCATCAACAACTAACACTATATTTCCTGTTACATAATCATAATTTACTTTTGCAATATGCCCATCATAGGTGTATGAGTTATAATATAATTTACCACCTATACCAAATGAAGAAAAGTTATTTCCAGATGAATTTATTTTTGCAATAGCCCCAGATTTTGAAGATGTAATTAAATACCCAAATGATTGATTATCATAATCATAAATACACAAAGAAGTAGGTGTATCATTGGTTTGCCCAAAAGGAACTTCTACAATTCCTGTTCCGCCAAAAGTTGTATCTAAAGTTCCATTTAAATTATATCTAACAATTATTGGGTAATTATTTGTTCCTCCTTTGCCTAAAGCAACAATTTTATTATTTACATAATCAAATTGCATATCAACAAAACTAGTAAAAATAGAATAATCAATTTTTCCATTTGTGCCAAAGGTTGTATCTAAAATTCCGTCTTGTGCATTTACAAAAAGTGCAAAAACTATTAATAAAAGTGTAATTTTTGTTTTCATATTATTTTTGTTTTAAGGTTTTTATTTTTTTTTATTCAGGTTTTTTTCCAATTTCAAAGACAGAAAATCCAAGCCCAAGTCCAAAAAATGGCTTGTCTTTATATACCCACTCTGTACCAATTTTGCCCGGCACAAAGTCCCATCCAATTATTGTAATAAATTGTAATTTGTTATTAAACTGAAAAATTAAACCCGTTGATGGTGAAAAAGCAACAGCCGATAGGTCGTTTTCTATCTTTCCGTTTGTAGATTCAGGAGTAAGTTTTATTTGGGAAGTCCCAATCGATAATACCCAATGTGATTGAGTTTCGGACCTAAAATCGCTCGATAATTTATATGATAATGCAAATCCTAAATTAAAGCCTGCTTCTAAATCGAAATATCTTTTGGTCTTTTCCCCTTCGCTTCCACCTCCAAATCGTATTTTCATTGGCAATGTTATCATTCCAAAATTCCATCTTGAGGTTACAGAATTTGCTTTTTCTTTTAATTCGTATTTATTGACAAATATTGTATCGGCTGTTGTGGTGTTTTTTAGCATAACCAAGGCATCAATTTCTCCTATTTTTTTATAATAGTTTTTTGAATTGATTTTTTGAGGGATTTCTTTTTCAGCATCATTCGAGTATTTGTTAAACATTACATTTTGAATTGTTTTTGGATTAGGAACTGAAATTTCATCGTTTTTAAATTGATAAATTTCTTGCCCAAAAACAAACACATTGCTGCAAAAAATAAACAGAAAAATAATTTTTGATTTCATAGTTTTTTGGGTTTTAAATTGTGGTTAATAATTTATGCAACTGAATTACCCTACAAAATTGTAGTGTTTGCTAATGTTTGCCAAAAAAATGTCGTGAAACGCATAAAAAACAACGCAAAATGTAAACATAAAACTTTAATTTGCTATAGGAGACTTCTAAAAATTGATTTTCTAATGAAAATTTGTAATTTTTAAGAAGCGGAGGGCAAAATTTAAAAAGAACTTTTACAATAAAAAATTATTTTTAGAAGTCTCCTTAAAATATTCAATCAATTTTTTAGCTTTTGAAACCCCTACAACGGTTGTAATTTCTTCTTCGGAGGCTTGCTGCATCCGTTTAACGCTTTTAAAATGTTTGAGAAGTGTAATCATCGTTTTTTCGCCTATACCAGGGATGGTTTCAAGGCTGGTTTGTAGGGCATTTTTACTTCGTTTATCTCCGTGATGCGTAATCCCAAAACGGTGGGCTTCGTTTCGGAGTTGCTGAATTATTTTTAAGGTTTCTGATTTTTTATCTAAATACAACGGAATGGGGTCGTCTGGATAAAACAATTCTTCTAAGCGTTTGGCTATGCCTATAATGGCTATTTTTCCTCGTAAGTTTAAGTCGTCTAAACTTTTTAAAGCAGACGAAAGTTGCCCTTTTCCCCCATCTATAATGATGAGTTGTGGCAAGGGCTGGTTTTCGTCAAGCATTCTTTTATAACGCCTGTAAACCACCTCTTCCATACTCGCAAAATCGTTAGGTCCTTCAACTGTTTTGATTGTAAAATGTCTATAATCGTTTTTGCTGGATTTCCCATCTTTAAAAACCACACAAGCTGCTACGGGGTTGGTTCCTTGTATATTTGAATTGTCAAAACATTCAATATGACGAGGTTCTACAGAAAGGCGTAAATCTTTTTGCATTTGAGCCATGATACGATTAGTATGACTTTGAGGATCAACAATTTGTATTTGTTTTAGCTGCTCTAAGCGTTGGTATTTTGCATTCCGTTCCGATAAGTCTAAAATATGTTTTTTATCGCCAAATTGAGGTACTGTAACCTTAATATTTTCACCTAAATCAACCTTAAAAGGAACAATAATTTCTCGAGCCGTTAAATGAAAACGTTCTCGGAGTTCAACAATGGCAAGTTCTAACAATTCTTGACTGGTTTCGTCTAATTTTTTCTTCAGTTCTATGGTATGCGACCGAATGATAGCACCATACGAAATTTGTAAAAAATTTACATAAGCTATCGATTCGTCCGAAACAATTGAAAACACATCAATATTGGTGATTTTGGGGTTAATTATAGTTGATTTTGCCTGATAATTTTTTAAAACATCAATTTTATCTTTAATTTTTTGAGCTTCTTCAAACTGTAAATTTTCAGCATAGGTAAGCATTTGATTTTTAAAATTTTTAAGATTTTCTTTAAAATTTCCTTTTAATATTTGCCGAATTGCCTCTATCTGTTCGTTGTAATTTTCGGTCGTATCAAAGCCCTCACAGGCTCCTTTGCAATTACCAATATGATATTCTAAACACACTTTATACTTTTGTGCATTTATTTTTGCTAAAGACAAATCTAATGTGCATGTTCGGAGTGGATACAGCTCTTTGATAAGTTCTAAAAGTGTGTGAACGGTTTTAAAACTGCTATAAGGACCGAAATATTCCGATCCATCTTTAATCATTTTTCGGGTAGAAAAAACACGAGGGAACGATTCTTTTTTGATGCAAATCCAAGGGTAACTTTTGTCGTCTTTTAGCAAGACGTTGTAGCGGGGTTGTAGTTTTTTGATGAGGTTGTTTTCTAATAATAAAGCATCTGTTTCTGTAGCCACTACAATATGCTTGATACTTACGATTTTTTTGACTAAAACACTCGTTTTGTAGTTGTTGTGCTGCTTGATAAAATAACTCGAAACTCTTTTTTTTAGATTTTTAGCCTTACCTACATACAAAATTTTGTCCTCAGCATCGTAATATTGATATACTCCTGGACTATCGGGCAAGGTTTGAATTTGTAGGGCTAAAGTGTTCATAAAAGTTTAAGGACTTCTAAAAATTGATTGGCTCAGTATTTAACTGCATGGCTTTTTCTATTTAGAAGTGCTCTATAATACTATCTTTGTTCCGATGTTTTCGCCTGCACAAATTTTTTCGAGGTTATTTTTTTTGTTCATATTAAAAATAACGATGGGCAATTTATTTTCTTGACTAAGGGTAAAAGCAGTTGCATCCATCACGTTGAGTCCTTTTTCGATTACTTCGTTAAAGGTTATGGTTTCAAACTTGGTTGCTGTTGGGTCTTTTTCGGGGTCAGTAGTATAAACTCCGTCCACTCGTGTTCCTTTTAAAATTACATCGGCACCTATTTCAATTCCTCTTAAGACGGCTGCTGTATCGGTTGTAAAATAGGGGTTTCCGGTTCCTGCTCCAAAAATTACAATTCGTCCTTTTTCTATGTGTCTTACGGCTCTTCGTTTGATGTAAGGTTCGGCTATGGCTTCTATTTTTAGGGCTGTTTGTAGCCGGGTTTGCATCCCGGCTTCTTCTAGAGCTGCTTGTAGTGCCATTCCGTTGATGATGGTGGCAAGCATACCCATATAATCGCCTTGCACTCTATCCATACCATTACTGGCACCTGCTATGCCTCTAAAGATGTTTCCACCTCCAATAACGATGGCTATTTCGGTTTTTTGATCGTAAATTTTTTTAATTTCAATGGCATATTCTGCTAATCTTTTGGGGTCTATCCCATAGTTTCGGTCGCCCATAAGGGCTTCACCGCTTAGTTTTAAAAGGATTCTTTTGTAGTTCATTTTATTTTGATTTGCGTTTTTTTGCGTGAGGGATGGTAGTGGCATCCTTTTGTGCTGTTTTCAGCACAAAAGATATAGCGGACAGCCCGCCCCTACTTCGTAAAAACGTAGTTTTTACGAAGTAGGGGCACGCCCAAATTATTTTTATTATTTTTTAGAGCTTGCTACTTTGTTTCGTTTGATGGTGTGCCCTGGCCGGCTCCATTTTGGTTTTTCATCTAGGGATTGATATTGAGAGTCTTCGGCTTCTACGGTTTGAAGTTTCATTAGTTTTATGAATGGTTTTTGGGGTTTTAATCCTAAAAGTTCAAACATATTCATATCTTGGCTGATGTCTGGGTTGGGGGTTGTTAGGAGTTTATCGCCTGCAAAAATAGAATTGGCTCCTGCAAAAAAGCACATCGCTTGCCCTTCAAGGCTCATATTGGTTCGTCCGGCTGATAGTCGCACTTGTGTTTCGGGCATTACAATTCGGGTGGTGGCTACCATCCGCACCATTTCCCAGATGCTTATTGGTTGTTGGTCTTCGAGTGGGGTTCCTTCTACGGCTACTAAGGCATTGATGGGCACGCTTTCGGGCTGTGGGTTTAGGGTTGAAAGGGCTACTAACATTCCTGCTCGGTCTTCTATACTTTCTCCCATCCCTATAATTCCTCCGCTACACACAGTTACGTTGGTTTTCCGAACGTTTTCGATGGTTTGTAGTCGGTCGTTAAAACTTCGGGTCGAAATCACCTCTTTATAGTATTCTTCTGAGGTATCAAGGTTATGATTATAGGCATATAAACCTGCTTCTGCTAATCTTTTGGCTTGGTTTTCAGTGAGCATCCCGAGTGTGCAACAGACTTCCATATCCAATTTGTTGATGGTTCTGACCATTTCGAGGACTTGGTCAAATTCGTATCCGTCTTTTACGTTTCTCCACGCAGCTCCCATACAAATGCGAGACGAACCTCCTTCTCGGGCTCGTAAGGCATGTGCTTTTACTTGGCTTACGGTCATTAAATCGTTTCCTTCGAGGTTGGTTTTGTAGCGTGCTGCTTGTGGGCAATAGCCACAATCTTCTGGGCAACCGCCTGTTTTGATAGAAACTAATGTTGAAACTTGAACTGTATTGGGGTCGTGATATTCTCTATGGATTGTAGCTGCTTGGTAGAGCAAATCCATAAGAGGTTGATTATAAATAGTTAAAATTTCTGGTATTGTCCAATTATTTCTGATGGTGTTCATAGGGTGTAAAATTTTGTTCAAAGGTATTAAAAAATAAAAAATCATTTACAAAGAACTTCTAAAAATTTATTTTTATTACAAAAAGTTCTTTTAACCCAGGTTACGCATTAGAGTTCTATTACAAACTAAATCTAATGTGTAATCTGGGTTTAAATTTTGTTTTCTACAAATTACAAATTTTCATTAGAAAACCAATTTTTAGAAGTTCCTTTTATTCTAAGTTTTTTTGAAGTAAAATTATCTTCACATACCTTGAAAAAACCCCGTAAGCATTGATGCTTGCAACAGCTAAACCAGGAACCCCATCTAAAAAGCCTCTTTTTAAAACATAAGCAGAAAAAAAGCGATACATAGGTCTAAAAATCAAATGTAAAAAAGTGATTTTTTTGTTTTTTTGAAGGCTCATTTTTGCCTGAAACCACGCATACGAATCTTTTTTTTGCAAAAAATTATTCAAACCCTTATAAGTATAATGAATAACAAAGTTTTTTAAGGTAGATATAGCGCCCTCACAATGTAGTTTTTCGTGTACATCGCCTGTAAAATAAACATTTTTGTTTTTTACTAATCGAACAACCGTATCTACTTTGTGATACAAAAAACGGTTCATATAATAATGTGGAAACCGAAGTTTATAACCTAAATATTGAGGATTTTCAAGCGTTTTTTGTATTTCAAAGGCAAGTTTTGTGGTAATGCGTTCATCTGCATCTAAAAATAAAATCCAACCACCTTGAGCAAGTTTAATGGCTTCGTTTTTTTGAGCTGAAAAATTATCAAAGGTTCGTTGAATAATTTTACAATTGTATTTTTGAGCAATTTCGAGGGTTTTATCCGTACTAAAAGAATCTATTACAATAATTTCATCAGCAAAACCGACCGATTGTAAGGCGTCTTCTAAATAATTTTCTTCGTTAAAGGTGGGTATAATAACAGATAGTTGCATGATTTTTTTGTGTGATAAAAAGCAAAGTTAAAAAAAAGCTTTAATTTTGCAGGCTTATGAACAAGAATATTTCGATAATTATCAGCACTTATAACTCGCCCGAATGGCTTGCAAAAGTTATTTGGGGGTATAATACGCAAACTTATCGCAATTTTGAAATGATTATTGCGGATGACGGGAGTAAACAACCTACTTTTGACCTGATAAAAACACTCCAAAAAGAAGTATTTTTTTCTATCAAACATGTGTGGCATCCAGACAATGGTTTTCAAAAATCGGCTATCCTAAACAAGGCTATTATGGCATGTCAAACCGATTATATTTTGATGAGCGATGGCGATTGTATTCCTCGTCACGACTTTGTAGAACAGCATATTTTGCATAGAGAAGAAGGCTATTTTTTATCAGGAGGGTATCATAAACTAAACATGAACTTATCAAAATTTATCACAAAAGAACATATTTATTCGGGCGTATGTTTTGAAAGAAATTGGCTTTTAAAAAATGGAATGAAAATTTCTATCAAAAATTTAAAAGTATATACTTCGGGGTTATACAGCACTCTTTTGAATTTTCTGACTCCTACCTCGCCCACTTGGAATGGGCACAACGCTTCGGGCTGGAAAACGGATATTGTAGCCATCAACGGCTTTGACGAACGGATGCAATACGGAGGGCAAGACCGAGAATTGGGCGAACGATTGGTGAATTTAGGAATAAAACCTAAACAAATTAGATACAGCACCACTTGTTTGCATTTGGACCATAAACGAGGCTATGCAACTCAAGAATCTATTAAAAAAAATAAAGAAATCAGAAAAAACACCCAAAATAAAAAGGTAAAATGGACTAATTTTGGGATAAAACCTGCATAAATTTCTCTACTATAAATTACAACTCATAAAATGATTAATTTTGGGGATTATTATTTCAGGGGTAAGTTGTGCATACATTTCGGAAGGGTCTTTTTCAATTTTTTTACGATTTTTAAAGGTGAATTCGCTATACAGTTCTGGTTTTTCTTCTATCAAATGTACTGATTGATGAAATATTTTGTCTTCAAACGAAGCCCAATGGTCTTTGTTTACGTAAGGCGAAAAAATAGTAAAAGTAGGTTTTTGCAAGGCTTTTGCAATGTGAACAGAACCGCCTTCGTTGCCAATCAAGGCATCGCACTGGTTCATTAAAACTACAAAATCTCGAATAGAATGGGCATACACATCTATTAGGATATTTTTTTGATTCACACAAAGATTAAATATTTTGTCAGCCTCCTTTTTTTGGTTCGGAGCGTAATTGAAAATCAACCGAACTTGATAGTTTTCAATTAAATAATCGGATATTTTAGCCACATATTCATACGGCATCGATTTTTGAGGTGTACTGCCTAAAATACTTAAAACAATTGTTTTTTGGGTTGTTTTTTTAAAAAAAGTAGTGTTTTTTTCAGTTTCGGTTAAAAATAGATGAGGTTCGTAATCAATAGTTTCAAAAGGCTCAACCCTGGTTAATAAATGAATTCTATCTTCAATAGCTTTGCCACAAATATTGGTTTTATGTTTTAAAAGCTCAACCGGATGTGTGTAATAACCAAAATCACTAAATTTTTTTCTGCTTTTATGCCCTACTGTTTTGGTAGCTCCTGAAAATTTACAAATAATTCGACTTTGGGTTTTAGAATAGGGGTCAAAAATAATATCATATCTTTCAGCTCTAATTTGTTTGATAAACTGATATAAATTTTTAAGTTTTTTAAGTTCTTTTTCTTTAATAGCAATTATTTTATCAATATTAGGGTTGTTTTCCAGCACGCCTGTCGTAAAATCATAACACATAAAATGCACGAGAACAGTAGGGAATTTTTTTTTAAAATTATTGGCAATAACCGAGCTAATAAGCACGTCTCCAATGCGTTTGTTTTGTATGATTAGTATTTTTTTCATGTGTAAAACCTCTATAAAGTGTCAAAAAATAAAGATTTACAAACTTATATAATAATTTTGAAAAAAGATTATAAACCAATTTTAACATTTTCAATAAAAAAATTTATTATTTTTGCAATACTATGGCAAAACAAGATGATATATTTAAAAACGTAATTTCTCATGCAAAAGAGTATGGGTTTATATTTCCGTCATCAGAAATTTATGACGGACTAAGTGCAGTATACGACTATGCACAAAATGGAGTTGAATTAAAGAAAAATATCCGAGAATATTGGTGGAAAGCAATGGTGCAAATGCACGAAAACATTGTAGGTATTGATGCGTCAATTTTTATGCACCCAACCACTTGGAAAGCCTCTGGGCACGTAGATGCTTTTAATGACCCTTTGATAGACAATAAAGACTCTAAAAAACGATACCGAGCCGATGTTTTAATAGAAGATTATGCTGAAAAACTTCACCAAAAAGCACAAAATGAAATCAAAAAAGCCAAAGCCCGTTTTGGTGAAAGTTTTGACGAACAACAATTTATAACCACGAACCCTCGTGTGGTGGAATATTTATCCAAGAAAAAAGAAATTTTAGCCCGAATGACCAAAGGCTTAGACTCAGGCGATTTAGCCGATATAAAAGCACTGATTGAAGAACTCGAAATAGCCTGCCCCGAAAGTGGCTCACGAAACTGGACAGAAGTAAGGCAGTTTAACCTAATGTTTGGTACAAAATTAGGTGCAAGTGCAGATAATGCAATGGATTTATACCTACGACCCGAAACCGCTCAAGGAATTTTTGTAAACTTTTTAAATGTGCAAAAAACAGGACGCATGAAAATTCCTTTTGGAATTGCACAAACAGGTAAAGCCTTTAGAAATGAGATAGTAGCTCGTCAATTCATATTTCGGATGAGAGAATTTGAACAAATGGAAATGCAGTTTTTTGTGCGCCCAGGCGAAGAAATGAAATGGTATGAATATTGGAAAGAAACTCGTTTAAAATGGCATCAATCATTAGGATTAGGAACCGAAAATTACCGTTTTCACGACCATGAAAAATTAGCACATTATGCCAATGCAGCAACCGATATTGAATTTAATTTTCCGTTTGGATTTAAAGAATTAGAAGGCATACACTCCCGAACCGATTTTGATTTAAAAGCACACGAGCAATTTTCTAGTAAAAAATTAACCTATTTTGACCCCGAACTTAACGAAAGTTATGTTCCTTATGTTGTAGAAACTTCTGTAGGATTAGACCGAATGTTTTTAGCTGTTTTTTCAAAAGCTTTGCAAGACGAAACCTTAGACGATGGCTCAACCAGAACCGTTTTACGACTGCCTGCCGTTTTGGCACCTACAAAAGCCGCTGTGTTACCCTTGGTTAAAAAAGATGGTTTGCCCGAAATTGCTCAACAAATTATAAACGATTTAAAATGGGACTTTAGCGTGGCTTATGACGAAAAAGATGCTGTGGGCAGACGTTATAGAAGACAAGATGCCTTAGGCACCCCGTTTTGCATAACCGTAGATCATCAAACTATTGAATACAAAACAGTTACTATACGTTACAGAGACACTATGGAACAACAAAGAGTAGCTATAAACGAACTTAAAAACATTGTTTTAGAAGAAACCTCAATGAAAAATTGGCTGATGAAAACAAACTAATTTTAAAAAAGGGCTTTTTGTAATAAAAACGAATTTTTAGAAGTCCCTCCTAAAATATTTGGCTCAATTTTTGATGATAAACACTTTAATAAAAAACTTTTAAACCTCATTATTAATAAATTTAAAAACAAACAATTATGATAGGATATTATATACTTTTAGGCGGAATAGCCATAGTAAGTTGGTTGGTAAGTATGCGATTAAAAAGCAAATTTGACCAATATTCAAAAATTCAATTACGAAACGGTATGAGTGGTGCCGAAATAGCTGAAAAAATGCTGCACGACAACGGTATTTACGATGTAAAAGTAATTTCTACACCTGGTCGTTTAACAGATCATTACAACCCTATAGACAAAACCGTAAACCTAAGTGAAGCCGTTTATAATCAACGAAATGCAGCTGCCGCTGCCGTTGCCGCTCACGAATGTGGACATGCGGTGCAACACGCTACCGCTTATCAATATTTAACGATGCGTTCTAAAATGGTGCCTATGGTAAACATCTCATCAAGCATGAGCCAATGGTTAGTGTTTGGAGGATTGATTTTGGGGGCTGCATCGGGTTCAAAATTTGGATTCACAATTGCAATAGTTGGTTTAGTAATGATGGCTGTTGCTACAGCTTTTAGTCTTATAACCTTACCTGTGGAATACGATGCAAGTAATAGAGCTTTAGCTTGGTTAAAAAATAAAAATATGGTTAGCCAACAAGAATTTGCAGGTGCCGAAGACGCCTTGAAATGGGCTGCTAGAACCTATTTAGTGGCTGCTATCGGAGCAGTTGCAAATTTAATTTATTGGGCATTACAAGTATTTGGCTCCAGAGATTAAAAAAATAAAATCTATAAATAAAAGCCACTCGAATTTTATTTTGAGTGGCTTTTGGGCTTTTTCTACTAATTTGTTCGGATAAATTTTGGTTATGAAATGTTTGGATTTGGCTTATAGAACTTATGCAGATTAAAGTATTAAAACACTTAAAGAGGCTTTTAACCCAGATTATGCATTAGAGTTTTATTACAAACTAAATCTACTTCAAAATTAAATACTTACTTCTATTTTAAATTCAAAATACAAAAGTATTCTTCATCTAAAAATAGTTTGTGAGCCCTTACTTTTATTGTGTCTTTAGTTTTCATAGCAAGATATAATGCGTAATATGGGTTTAAAAAAAAATAATTTTTAGAAGCCCCTCTATAGATAAAAATAACAAAAATAATTATTTAAATATTTTTTAACCCGAATGACAAACCTTCAATTTATTCAAAACCAAACGACTATAACTGATAAAAGCATTCAAAATACGCTTGCCTTGCTGGCTGAAGATTGCACCATTCCATTTATTGCTCGGTACCGAAAAGACCAAACAGGAGACTTAGATGAGGTTCAAATTGAACAAATTTTTAAACTAAACAAGCAATTTGGCGAAATTATCAAACGAAAAGAAACGGTTTTAAAGAGCATCGAAGAACAAGAAAAACTAACTTCAGAATTGGCTCAAAAAATCAATCAAAGTTTTGATTTACAAGAGATTGAAGATTTATACTTACCTTATAAAAAGAAACGAAAAACCAAGGCAGATACTGCTCGTGAAAATGGGTTAGAACCGTTGGCAAAAATAATAATGGCTCAAAACAACGATGATTTAGAATTTATAGCCTCAAAATATTTAAATGATAAAGTTTTCAACGAAGACGATGCCTTGCAAGGTGCCCGAGATATTGTAGCTGAATGGATTAACGAGAATATTTACATCCGAAAAAACCTCAGACGGATGTTTCACCGAACTTCAACCATTGAAACCAAAGTTGTGAAAGGTAAAAATGAAGAGGAAGATGCTCAAAAATATAACCAATACTTTGAATGGAACGAATTGCTAAGCAAAGCACCCTCGCACAGATTATTAGCAATGTTACGAGCTGAAACCGAAGGTTTTATAAAAATAAATATTCAAATTGATACCGACGAAGCTCTTGATTTTATTAAAAAAAATATCATAAAAAACAATCATTCGGAGAGTAAAAAACACTTAGAATTAGCCATAAAAGATAGTTATAAACGATTGTTAGAACCCGCAATTTCAAACGAAATTTTGCAAGAATACAAAGCCAAAGCCGACAAAAAAGCGACGGATGTTTTTGCACAAAACCTTAGCCAATTATTATTAGCTTCTCCCTTAGGTGAAAAACGTGTGCTTGCTATAGACCCAGGTTTTAAAACAGGTTGCAAGGTGGTTTGTTTAGACGAGCAAGGCAATTTAATGAGCAACGAGACCATCTATCCGCACCCACCTCAAAATGATACGGCTTTGGCAATGAAAAAAATACGGTCGTTGGTAAATGCCTATAAAATTGAAGCTATTGCCATCGGAAATGGAACTGCCAGTCGAGAAACGGAGTTTTTCATCAAAAAAATTGCTTTTGACAGCCCCATCCAAGTATTTGTGGTTTCGGAGGCAGGTGCATCGGTTTATTCGGCAAGTAAAATTGCACGAGAGGAGTTTCCGAACTATGATGTAACTGTTCGAGGAGCCGTTTCTATCGGTCGTAGATTGTGTGACCCTTTGGCAGAATTGGTAAAAATAGATCCAAAATCCATAGGAGTAGGGCAATATCAGCACGATGTTGATCAAACAAAATTAAAAGAAGAATTGGATACTGTTGTGGTTCGGTGTGTAAATTCGGTAGGAGTAAACCTAAATACTGCCAGCAAATCGTTGCTTAGTTATGTGAGTGGAATAGGGGAGAAAATGGCAGAAAATATTGTGAATTATCGCACCGAAAACGGTGCATTTGAAACCCGAAAAGACCTTAAAAAAGTGCCTCGCTTAGGCGAAAAAGTCTATCAACAAGGTGCAGCTTTTATTCGAATAAAAGATGGTAAAAATCCGTTAGATAATTCAGCCGTGCATCCAGAAGCCTATCCGATTGTAGAAAATATTGCCAAAGATTTAGGAATAAAAGTAACCGAACTAATTGCCAATAAAGAAAAAATAGACAGCATAAATAAACAAAAATATATAACCGAAACTGTGGGTTTGTTAAGTCTTACAGATATTTTAAAAGAATTAGTAAAACCAGGATTAGACCCTCGAAAAGCCGCTAAAGTATTTGAATTTGACCCCAACGTAAAAACCATAAACGATGTAAAAGCAGGGATGATTTTGCCCGGAATTGTGAATAATATTACCGCTTTTGGTTGTTTTGTAGATATTGGAATTAAAGAAAGCGGTTTGGTTCATATTTCGCAACTCAAGCAAGGCTATGTGGCGGATCCCTCAGAAATTGTAAAACTCCATCAACACGTGCAAGTAAAAGTTTTAGAAATAGATGTCGCCCGAAAACGAATACAATTGAGTATGGTAATTTAAGAGAACTTCTAAAATTGTTTTTCTAATGAGTATTGTATTTTTTTTTAAAATTTTTTTTGCACTAAAAATGAATTTTTATAAGCCCCCTAAATAACACCTCAAAAAAAGAATTAACCCTAATAAAAATATACCGATAAACTTCATAAAATTATTTTATATTTGTAGCCAATAGAATTTTTAATTATTTATGATGGAAAATTTTTTTAGAAAAGATAAAAAATATAATTATTACGAAGCAGGTGAAGGTATGCCAATTGTTGTTTTGCATGGTTTGATGGGAGGGTTAAGTAATTTTGATGGAGTTGCAAATTTTTTTCCTCATAAAGGCTATAAAGTTTTAATTCCAGAATTACCGATTTACACACAAAACATCTTGAAAACCAACGTAAAAGCCTTTGCCAAATATGTAAAAGATTTTATCACCTTTAAAGGTTATGAAAAAGTAATTTTATTAGGAAATTCATTGGGAGGGCACATTGCGTTGTATCACACAAAAATATATCCTGAAAAAACAGCAGGGCTTGTTATTACTGGTAGTTCGGGGCTTTATGAAAATGCCATGGGTGAAAGTTACCCCAAAAGAGGCGATTATGAATATATAAAAAAGAAAGCAGAAGACGTTTTTTACGACCCAAAAGTAGCCACCAAAGAAATTATTGACGAAGTATATGCAACTGTAAACGACCGTATTAAACTACTAAAAACCTTAACTATTGCCAAGAGTGCTATTAGGCATAATATGGCTAAAGATTTACCTAAAATGACTACCCCAACATGTATTATTTGGGGAAAAGATGACAAAGTAACTCCACCCAGCGTAGCCGAAGAATTTAATAGACTATTATCTAATTCCGAACTATTTTGGATTGAAAAATGTGGTCATGCAGCCATGATGGAGCATCCTGATATTTTCAACGAGTTGTTATTCAATTGGTTACAAAAAAACAATTTATAATTCATACTTTTTAGATAAATTTTGTAACATTTATTGAATTATATTGTCCTATATGCCATAATTTAAAATTTATTTTGATGAAGTATTGTTGGATTATTTTGTTATCATTTATAAACATTTTTACACATGCTCAAACCAAAAAATGGACCTTAGAAGAATGTGTTTTACATGCCTTCAAATACAATATTTCGATACAACAAACCATGTTAGATACAGAAATTTCTAAGGCAGATGATTGGGCAGCTATCGGAAATTTTTTACCCAATATAAGTAGTGATGCAAATTATAATAAAAATACAGGAGCAAGTATTAACCCCGTTACTAATCAATTTGAAAATGAATCATATAATTCGTTTTCAGGAAGAATAAATTCTGGTATTACAATTTTTAATGGACTTCGGAACTGGAAGATATTACAACGAACAAAATTTAATAAATTAGCTTCGCAATATTCATTAGAAAAGATGAAAGATGATGTTACCCTGATGATTGCTAATAATTATCTACAAATTTTATTTCATAAAGAACAAATTAAAGTTCTTAAAAATCAATTAAGTATTACAAAAGATAACCTAAAAAGAACACAAGATTTAATTGAGACAGGCTCTGTTCCAGCAGGTGATATTTACGAACTTCAGGCAACGGCTGCCACACAAGAACAACAAATAATAACCGCTGAAAACAACGAAATTATTACTAAAATTGCCTTGTGTCAGCTACTACAAATTACAGATTATCAATCGTTTGACATTGTCGATTCTAATTTTGAAATACCTCTAACCAAAATCACTAACGAAACTCCCGAAAGTATTATTACCAAAGCAAAAGAACATAGAAATGAACTAAAAATTGCGGCACAACAACTAAAAATTGCCGAAACCGATGTAAAAATTGCCAGAAGTAGCTATTACCCTACTCTTTCTGGATTTATGGGTTATAATGCCCGATGGAGTGATAATACTCCGTTTAATTTTACCAAACAATTATATACTTTTGATGGAACAGGAATTGGATTGCAATTAAACGTGCCTGTATTTAATGGATTTCAAACACGAACCAACGTTAAAAAAACTAAACTTGCCCTCGAAAAACAAAAATTAGCCTTTAAACAAGCTACTTATGATTTAGAAAAAAATATTTATCAAGCCTATACGGATTTGCAAAATGCTAAAAAAACCTTTGATGCAACCACCAAAACTGCAGAAGCTCGAAAATTAGCCTATAATTTTGCAAAAGAACGTTTTGACGTAGGTTTAATGAATAGTTTTGACTTTAGCCAAGCAACCATGACTTTCGAAAATGCAAATTCAGATGTTTTACGAGCTAAATATGATTATATTTTTAAAATTAAAACTCTGGAACTCTATTTTGGATTAAAACTTTAGGAAGGCCTCTTTATTAAAAGTTTAAGGTTTAGAATTATTCATTTCTTTTAAAACTTCTAAAAAATTTCGATCGTTAGATAGACGTTGTATTTTATGTTGTCCTCCAAGTTTGCCTTCTTGTTTTAACCAATTATAAAACAAATTTTCTTTTGCTATATTTAGTTCTAAGATATTTAAAGTCATATTATTATGTCGTTTAGCTTCGTAGTCAGAGTTTACCATTTGCAGGTTTTGGTCTAATAAAATTCTAAACTCTTCAAGGTTTGCTGGTTGAGTTTTAAATTCAATCATCCATTCGTGAGCTCCTTTGCCGTTACCTTCCATAAAAATAGGCGCCACGGTATAATCCAGCACTTCTGCATGGGTTTGTTCGCAGGTTTTGACAAGAGCTGTATCCGTATTTTCTATCATTAATTCTTCTCCAAAAACGTTTATAAAATGTTTGGTTCGTCCAGAAATTCTTATTCTGAAAGGATTTAACGACGTAAAACGAACGGTATCCCCTATTAAATATCTCCATAAACCCGAATTGGTTGTAATTACGATTGCATAATTTTGATTCAGTTCTACTTCGTTTAACCTTATAACTTTTTGATTATTCGTCCCAAAGGTATCCATAGAAATAAATTCATAAAAAACACCATAATCAAGCATCAACAGTAAATCGGACGAATTATTTTGATCTTGTAGAGCAAAAAAACCTTCCGAAGCATTATAAATTTCGTAATATTTAAAGTTTAGATTCGGAAAAAGTTTTTGATATTGGTTTTTATAAGGGTCAAAACTAACCCCTCCATGAAAATAAACCTCTACATTTTGCCAAACCTCTAAAATATTTTTTTTACCTGTTTCTTCTAAAATTTTATTCAACAAAACCATCATCCAAGACGGAACTCCAGCAATACTGGTAACATTTTCGTTTAAAACTTCGTTGATAATAGCGGGTATTTTGGTTTCCCACTCGCTCATCAACGAAACTTTGTTGCTGGGTGTACTGCTAAATTCTGCCCAAAAAGGCATATTATCTATCAAAATAGCCGATAAATCGCCAAAATAAGTATCATTATTTTTATAAATTTGTTTACTACCGCCCAATCGGAGGCTTTTGCCTAAAAATAATTCTGAATTTTCGTTGTTGTTTAGGTATAAACATAACAGATCTTTACCAGCTTTGTAGTGGCAATCTTCTAAAGCTTCAGCACTTACAGGTATAAACTTACTTTTGGCATTGGTAGTTCCGCTTGATTTTGCAAACCATTTTATGGGAGTGTTCCAAAACACGTTTTGTTCACCTATTCGCGTTCGTTCAATCAAGGGTTCTAATTCTTCGTATGTGGAAATAGGCACCCGTTCGGCAAAAGTTTTATAGTTTTTAACACTTTCAAAATCGTATTTTATACCTATAATTGTTTGCTGGGCGGCTACTATTAACCCCAATAAAAGTTCTTCTTGAACTTCGTTTGGGTATTTTATAAAAAGTTCAATTTGATGAATTCTTTTTTTGAGTATCCAACTAGCAATAGAATTTACAATAGATATGGGCATTGTTTATTTTTATTTTGGCAACAAATTACAATAATATTTTTAGAATAAAAAAAGTTTTGAATATAATTTAAATTCTGTTAATTTTTTCTTATATTTTTGTAGCAAATTTTAGGATAATGAAAACCTTAAACCCAGATTACGCATTAGATTTAGTTTGTAATAGAACTCTAATGCGTAATCTGGGTTTAACCACTTTGGTAGCAGTCACTATTGCCTTGATTGAGAATTATGAATTGTTTTTACTTTTAGTGATATTGTGGGTGCTTTTCGATTGATTTTACCTCAATATATTTTACCAATGTATACTAAAATTGTGAATATCGGTCAAAATCAGGATCATCTGTGTTTCTAAGATTTGCACACGGATTATAAGGCAAATTTAAACGTTTATTATTCTTTTTTCTTCTCAAAAACAAAGGTGTTTCCTGCTTGTTTTAGGGTTAGTTGGTTGCCCGAAAAACTAATTTCTACGCCTGCAGTAGCAAAAACAAAGGTGTTTTGGGTTTTGGGAGTCAGCGGAAAAGCCTCTTGCCCTGTGGCTTGAGCCGTTAGTTTACCATTTTTGTTTTTTATGATTAGTTCTATGGGAAGTTGAGTGCTGATGTAAATCCCTGCATAACTATCTAAAACTGAGGCATCTATTTTTAAAGCATTAAAATCGGGGAATGGAAAGGGCATTTGATAATAAATACTCAAAATACCTATCAAAAGATTGTTAAAATCATAATCAATGCCATTATTTATAATCGCTATCGACACGTTTTCGGCTTCGTTATACATCGTTAAGCTGTTAAACTGCTCAATTCTACCTCCATGACCATAATATTTTCGATCGCCAAAAGGCATTTGTATCAAGCCTTTTCCGTAGCCTTGTTCCATTGTTTTCATTTGTTCGATGGATGCTTTTTTTAGCAATTTATTAGGCGTAAACAAGGCATTCATAAACAAAACCAAATCGGTAGGCGTAGAAACCAAGCCCCCAGAGGCAAAGGGGAAATCCATATTCCACTCTGGGAACTGCTCCCAACCATTACCCAAGGGTACAAACGAAAAAGTTTCGTTGGCAGCTACATTTATTTTGGTAGGATAATATGTGTTTTGTAGGTTTAAAGGTTTGATAATTCGTTCTAAAATATTTTCTTGATATGTTTTTTTAGTGATTTTTTCTATGAGTAATCCTAATAAATAATAATTAGAGTTGCTGTATTCGTATTTGCTATTTGGCTCAAAAACAGGACTATAACCCATGATGGCTTCTATAATTCTTTCTTTAGGCAAGCCTTTTTCAACACTTGCTATCATGGTAGAATCTGCATTTATATAATCTAAAATTCCTGAACGATGATGTAATAGTTGATGAATTGTAATTTTATTGGCATTGGGTAGCTTCGGAAAAAATTGTGTTAAAGTGCCTTCTAAACGTAGTTTATGCTCTTCTACAAGTTGCATTATAAGGGTTGCTGTAAAGGTTTTAGTAACCGAACCTATTTTGTATTTGGTATTTTTGTTTGTCTTTTGGGTTTGTGTAGCATCTAAAAAGCCATAATTTCTTTGAAATATAACTCTTCCATTTTCGGCAATAGCAACGGCTCCTAAAAATTTATTGTTTTTATAAAAATGAGTAAGTAAACTATCAATTTTTACATACTTATTTTCTTGAGCCGTAGCCAAACTAAGCATTGAAAAAGCAAGTAGAAAGGCTATTTTTCTCATAGTTCTAAAATATTTTTAAGCAAATATAATCAATCTTTTTCTTTTACGATTTTTTTACCCCTTAGATTCAAATAATAAGCACAATTTTTTGTGAACTTTGAGGTT
>CAYXAF010000005.1:0-68844 GCA_964463035.1 uncultured Flavobacterium sp. | reverse complement strand
TGAATTTTGATTTTGTATCGGCTTTGGTGTGGTTTTTATAACCATAAAATTTCTCCCCATTTTTCTTTGTCCAACGGGCATCAATGTCTTTGTGTTTGCATTTTTATAGGTTTTATACCTCAAATATACATATAATTATTTGAATTGGTTTGCCTATGCAGAAAAATTAAGAGAAATAAAGCATACCATAAAACAATGGGTTATTAGCGGAATGCTTGCTGGCAATTCATATGAACTTTATTTACTATTTAAACAAAATGCGGGTAATATTATAATTTAGACATTCTTTTTTATCGGACAGCAATGTATTTTATTTAAAAAAGCTACAATTTTTTATCAATTATTCGGTTCATATAATCTTGAACAAAGGCTTTGCATTGGGTTTCTAATTCTTGGGCTTTTGCTTTGTTTTGTTTTAAGATATTATTTTTAAGTGCTTTATCATCAAAAGTATATAAACCAACGTTTTTTTTGCCATCAAAAACTAATACAAAATTATCTTTTATATATTGATAATGGTTGTTTGAATATCGAATAATGTAGGGCTCGATGGTTTGTTTAGCCACTAAACTTCGTCCCCAACTCCTAAAAGGTTTTTCGTAGCCAATCATATCTAAAATAGTAGGGTAAATATCAATATGTTGGGCTAATTCGGAGCTTTTACCAACATATTTTTTATTGGGGCTATAAAACAAAATTGGCACAGCATTTCGCATCATTTCGTGTGTGTATTCGTTATAAAAAATAGTGTTGCAGTGGTCGCCTGTAATAATAAAAATAGTATTTTGTGCCCATGGTTGGTTTTCTATTTGTTTAAAAAATTGTTTTAATGCATAATCGGTATATCCTATTGGTTGATGGATGTTTACATCACCTTTTGGAAATTTATTTTTATATTTTTCGGGGACAATATAGGGCTCATGCGAACTAACCGAAAACATAGTTGCCATAAATGGTTGCTTTTTCTGGTTGAGTATTTTGCCCATAAATTCAAAAAAAGGTTCGTCCCAAATGCCCCAAAAACCATCAAATTCTGCATCGTTATTAAACTCGGTTTTACCATAATAATGGTCATAACCTAAAATATTTCCAAAACCTAAAAAACCCATCGAACCATTGGGGGCTCCATGAAAAAAAGAAGTGTCATAACCCTCCGATTTTAAAGTTGAAACCAACGATTCTATTTTTTGTTTTGCATAAGGCGACGAGGTAAATGCATCTTTAAACGAGGGTATCCCAGCAATTACGGACGACATTCCGTGTATGGATTTATAGCCATTGGCATAAGCATTGGTGAAAATCAAGCTGTGTTGTGCCAAAGAATCAATAAAAGGGGTGTAGCCTTTATAATTTTTAATAGTTGTGGGGTTGTTAAAACTACCTACATATTCTCGGGCTAAACTTTCGATGATAAAAATAACAATATTTGGCTTTGTTTTAGGGTTGTTTTGATAGTGTTTAATCGGCTGAAAAGTGCTATCAATTTGTGTTTGCGAAACTTCGTTTATTTTTTTAAAACTATTACTTCCAAAGGTTCGAATGATGGCAAAAGGAGTGTTCAAAATAATATCTGCCTGTGTAGTATTAGCTGTGTGTCGGTTGGCATCAAGAATATTTAGGGGTCGGGTGCTTTTCTTGAAATCACCTCTAATACCTCCAATGGCTACTGTGGTAATAGCCAAAAAACTAAGGATTGAAAACGTATAGTATCTAAAATTATAGGTTTCTTTTTTCGATTTTGTTTTTATGCGTTTATAAAGCCAAATCCAAGCCAATGAAAGCGCGAAAAATAATAAAAATACATGCCAGTATTTAAAAATAAAGTTGGTAAAGAGTGCTGTTTTGTTACTTTCGTGTTCCAACGAGTCGAAAATAGCAACGGTTGTTCGTCCGAAAATGTATCGATAGTAAATAAAATCAATAAAATTGGTGGCAAAGGCCAATAAATTGGTAATAAAATATAAGTAAAGCAGAAATTTTTGGTAGCCTTTGGTTGTGTTTATTTTAAAAGGGAGTATCGAAAAAAGTATAAACAAGCCATTGATATACAAAATGGCAGTGGTATCAAAAGCTAAACCATAATAACATAGTTTTAAAAATTCGAGAACAGAGTTTACTTCTAAAATATGCTGATTATAGGCATAAAACAACACCCGAGCCACAAAATAGAACAAGTAGGCAAGGGCAATTCGGAAAGCTAAAATTTTATATTCTGATAATCGAGGATATTGAGGCATTTTGGATTGTTTTTAGTTGGTATTTTTTAAATTTTTATGATTTATTAGCCAGTTGTCCACAAGCAGCATCAATATCTTTTCCTCTGCTTTTTCGCACTTTTACCACAATATTATGGTGTTCTAAAGCTTGTTTGTAGTGTTCAATTATTTGTGAGGCTGCTTGCTGAAAATCGTTACTATCAATGGGGTTGTATTCTATAATATTTACTTTGCAAGGCACTTGTTTACAAAATTTTACAAGGGCTTTTATAGAGGCTTCATCATCGTTGATGCCTTTCCACACCACATATTCAAAGGTAATTTTGCTTTTGGTTTTTTGATACCAATACTGCAGGGCTTCTCGGATTTCTGTTAGCGGAAAACTAACCGAAAAAGGCATAATTTTGTTTCGAGTTTCTTCAATAGCGGAATGTAAAGAAACGGCTAATTTAAATTTTACCCCATCATCGGCAATTTTTTTAATCATTTTAGGTATCCCCGAAGTAGAAAGTGTAATCCGTTTTGGTGATATTCCTAAGCCATCTGTAGCTGTAATTTTTTCGATAGCTGCTAGCACATTTGTATAGTTCATTAGGGGTTCTCCCATCCCCATAAACACGATATTACTTAAGGGTTTATTAAAATATTTTTTACTTTGTGCATCAATCAAAGTTACTTGGTCATAAATTTCTTCTGGGTTTAGGTTTCGCATCCGTTTGAGTTGGGCTGTAGCACAAAACAAACAATCTAAACTGCACCCTACTTGGCTGGAAACACAAGCCGTTGTTCGGGTTTGGGTAGGTATTAAAACCGATTCTACCACCAAATCATCAAATAGTTTAACGGCATTTTTAATGGTTCCATCTTCACTTTGTTGGAGGGTTTCTACTTGTGCTTTTTGGAGGGTAAAATTTTCTTCTAAAAAAGTTCTAATTTTTTTAGAAACATTGGTCATTTCGTTAAAATTAGTTACTTTTTTATGCCAAAGCCAGTCATACACTTGGTTACCTCTAAAAGCATCTAATCCATGAGCTATAAAATAATCACGAAGTTTTTCTTTAGATAATTTTCGTATGTCAGTTTTTTCAAGTTTCATTAGGCAAAAATACAGAAATATTTTATGAGTAGCTGTATTTTTGTTAACATAACCCAAGTTGAGCATTTGTTTGTATGCTTTAAGGGGCTTCTAAAAATTTATACTTTTTATGATACCTCAAAGTAAGTAGGCGTTGCGAAGCGGAGCGGATTTGGCATTAGCGGATTTAGCAGTTATTACTGTCTAAATATTTGGAAAATACTATTTTTAGAAGTCTCCCCCTAAAGATAATTTTTAGTCTTTTACCCCAAGTTTTGCTAAAATGTCTTCCATTAAGCACCATTTGGTGATTGATGATTGCAACAAATTAGCACCTACAAAAATGGTAAACCAATACCAATTTGGGTTTACATACATTCCTAAAAGAACGCTTGCAATGATAAAAGTGCCTGCAATAGCACGGATAATTCTGTTTTTCATAAGATTATTGTTTTGTAAACCTCAAAAAATTTAAAATCTTTTGAGGTTTGATATTTATTAAAATTCTTATTTTTCTATTTTTAAAATAGCTGTATGAATTTTTGATAAACTTTCTTGTTTATCGTTAAATTCTTTTATGTTATCGCATGTTTTTTCAATGTTTTCTACTTTAATAAAAGCATAAAACATAATACTTTCTGTTTCAGGAATATGGCTACCAAACCAGTTGGTTTCTTCTTCGGCATCAGTGTTTGTGTGTCCCATTACATGTTGGTATGAATAGGAAACAACTCCTGATTTTTTTAGAATTTGTTTAATATCTTTTTCAAATTCACGAACTGCTGTGATAATTATTAGTTTCATAATTATTCCCCACCATAACCCTCCCGAAAAGGGGAGGAAAACTCATGGGGTAAGTTTTTTAAAGTTTAATATTAATTTTTTTAAAATTATTTTTCCCATTTTTTGCGTTCGGTTATATAATATATTAACGGAACTACAATAAGTGTAAGTAGTGTTGAAACAATAGAACCTGCTACTAATGAGATGGCTAATCCTTGAAAAATTGGGTCAAATAAAATAATTGCTGCCCCAATAACAACGGCTCCTGTGGTTAATAAAATAGGGGTTGTTCGCACGGCTCCTGCTTCAATGATGGCTTCTTTAATTGGGATGCCTTCGTTGAGCCTTATTTCAATAAAATCTATCAATAAAACAGAGTTCCTTACCATAACCCCTGCCAAAGCAATCATTCCGATAAACGATGTTGCTGTAAAAAATGCTCCTAACAACCAGTGTCCTAATACGATACCTACTAACGAAAGCGGTATAGCAAGCATCATAACTACTGGAGTTTTAAAGTTTTGAAACCAGCCTACAATTAGCATATAAATAATGATGATTACTACCATAAAAGCAGTTCCTAAATCCCTAAATACTTCAAGAGTTATTTGCCATTCACCGTCCCATTTCACCGTAAAATCGCTTTCATCTGTAGGCTGTTCCATATATAATTCATTTACAACATAACCTTTTGGGAGATTCATTTTTTTAAGTTCTTTTTCCATGCCTAAAATTGCATATACTGGGCTTTCTAAACTACCAGCCATATCAGCCGTTACATAAACCACTCGTTTTTGGTCTTTTCTAAAAATGGTTTTTTGCAGGGTGTCTTTATTGATCTTTACCAAATCTGATACAGGCACTACATTGCCTTGGCTACCTTTTATTTTTAGGTTTTGAATATCTTGTAATGATGTTTTGTCTTTGTCATCAAGGCTTAAAACAATATTAACAGGGTCGTTTGCTTGTTCGTTATACAAATATCCTACGGGCATTTCTCGTAATAAATAGGTTAAATTACCCACTATTTGCTGGGGCGCTATTCCGTTAAGCATTGCTTTTTCTCGGTCTATTGCTAATTTGTATTCGGTTTGATTATCTTCTACCATCCAATCTATATCAACTATATCAGATGTTTTTTCGAGAATACCTTTTACTTGGTTTGCTACTTTTATTTGCTCTTTATAATCTGGTCCGTAAATTTCGGCTACTAATGTTGATAATACAGGGGGCCCAGGTGGCACTTCAATTATTTTTACATTTGCTCCGTATTTTTTGCCTATTTTTTGTATTTCTGTTCTAACGTTTTTAGCAATATCATGGCTTTGTAAACTTCTGTCTTCTTTGTGGAGTAAATTTACTTGAATATCTGCCATATTACTACCTCCTCGTAAATCGTAATGACGAACCAAACCATTAAAAGTAATAGGTGCCGAAGTGCCTACGTAGCTTTGATAATCAACCACTTCGGGTTTTGTTCGTAAGTATTGTGCAATTTCTCTGGTTACAACCGAAGTTCTTTCAAGGGTTGTGCCTTCGGGCATATCAATTACCACCTGAAACTCGTTTTTATTATCAAAAGGAAGCATTTTTACTAATACTGATTTGGTAAAAAACATTGCTACTGAACCTATTAATAAAACTACTGTTATCCCCAGCATCAAGCTTCTTTTTTTACTACTATCTAAAAAAGGTCGTTCAAATTTATTATAAATTTTATATATCCAAGAAGTTTCTAAGCCTTGTTCGTGTTTCTCATCTTGTTCATGCTTTTCTTGCAATAAATAATACCCTAAATAAGGAGTAACCGTTAAAGCTACAAACAATGAAAGTAGCATAGCAATAGAAGCTCCGATAGGCATTGGGCTCATATAAGGGCCCATCATCCCTGATACAAAAGCCATCGGTAAAATAGCTGCAATAACGGTAAAGGTTGCTAAAATGGTTGGATTTCCTACTTCATTGATAGCATAAATAGCAGCTTGTTTAAAGGGTAATCGTTTCATTTTAAAATGCCTATGCATATTTTCGGCAATAATAATACTATCATCAACCACAATACCTACCACAAATACTAAGGCAAAAAGTGTAATTCTGTTAAGGGTATATCCTAATAAATAATAGCTAAACAGGGTTAAAGCAAAGGTTAAAGGCACTGAGAAAAACACCACCAAACCACCTCTCCAGCCCATAGCCAACATTACTAAAATGGTTACTGCTAAAATGGCAACACCTAAATGCAATAATAATTCGCTTACTTTGTGCGAAGCCGTTTCTCCATAATTTCGGGTAACTTCTACATGAACATCGGTTGGAATTAACGATTTTTTTAATTCATCAACTCTGTGTAATATTTTTTCAGAAATTTTCATAGCATCAGCACCTTTTACTTTGGCTACCGAAATGGTAACTGCTGGATATTCCGAAGGGTTTTTGCTAAATTTTTCGTTGGCTTTTCCGTATCCAAAACTCACATAATTTTTAGGAGTAGCAGCACCATCTTGTATTTTTGCTACTTGTTTTAAATAAATAGGCATATTTTTATTAACCCCAACTACTAAATTTTCTACATCATCGGCAGTGTTTAAAAACTTGCCAGAAGTAACTAAAAATTCTTGGTCGTTAGCAACAAAAGCTCCTGATTGTGAACTTCCGTTATTTGCCTGAATCATTTGCATTATACTAAGAGCATCTACTCCGTTTTCTGCGAGTTTATCTTTGTCTAATACTACTTTTAGCTCTCGGTTTCGTCCTCCAATTTCTTTGGTTATAGAAACGTCTTTAACTTTTTCTATCTCATTGGTTAATTCTTCGGCTATTTCACGGATTTCAAAATCGTTGTATTTTTCGCTCCAAAGAGTTAAACCAAGCATTGGAACATCGTCAATAGCACGTGTTTTTACCATAGGAGGATAAACACCTTGTGGAAAAATATTTTGATTTTTCATCAATTCATCGTATAATTTTACATACGAACGCTCTGTATCTTCACCCACATAAAACTGAACAATAATCATTGCCTGACCGTTCATTGCCATACTGTGGATGTGTTCAACCCCTTTTATATTTCCAATTATTTTTTCTAATGGTTTTACAACTCGGCTTTCTACTTCTGCTGGGCTTGCCCCTGGATAGCCAACCATAACGTCTGCCATCGGAACTATAATTTGAGGTTCTTCTTCTCTTGGAATTAAGAATGAACTATATGTGCCAATAATCATTAAACCAACCATTAAAAGGATGGTTAATTTAGAATTTATAAAGAAATTGGCTATTTTACCTGATATACCTTCTTGCATAATATTTATATATGTTTAAAGTTTAAATTTTTGAATGTTTGAATGTTTGAAAGTTTAAATGTTTGAAAGTTTAAATGTTTAATATTATTTTAACTAACAACCATCAACCACAACCATCAACAAACAACTATTTATTGGGTTACTTTTGCCCCGTTATACAATTTTCCTTCAGCCGAAACTATGTAAGGTTCATTAGCTGTTAAGCCAGATAAAACCTCTACTTGATTTCCGAACTTTTTACCTACTCGTAACCATCGCAAAATTGCGGTATTATTTGCTATGGTATAAATTCCTGTTAATTGTCCTTGTTTTACCAAAGCACTTTCTGGCACTAAAAGAACTCTGGGAGTATTGGTTTCTAGCTCTTTAGATTTTTCGATAGGAAATTGAACATTGGCAAACATTCCTGATAAAATTGACTTGTCGGTTTGATTTAAGTTTATTTTTACTAAATATTGTCCACCTGTATTTTTAGCGGATAAACTAACTTCTGAAACTATTCCAGACACCTCTTTTTCAATAGATTTGATAACAACCTTAACGAGCATTCCTTTTTTTATTTTAGAAATATCACTTTCAGAAACCATAGCAGTAACTTGTATACGAGAAGCTCCTTCAACACTCACTAAGGGCATTCCTGGATTTGCCATATCACCTTCTTTTACAAATGTATTTGTAACAACTCCACTAAACGGAGCCGTAATATTTGAGTATGAAAACTGAGCCATTACTTCGTTTCGCATTGCTTTTGCTGCTTCTAAACCTGCTTTTGCCATTTCATAACGGGCTGTCATATCGTCTAATTCTTTTTGCGAAGCACTTTGTTGAGCAAATAAATTTACAAAGCGGTCATAATCTTTTTTAGCATTATTAAAACCTGCTTGTGCTTGAATAATAGAAGCATCAACTTGTGCTTTTTTAGCTTGTAAATCGGTATTATTTACACTAATCAAAAGTTGCCCAGCTTTTACATTTTGCCCAACTTTTACATTTACTTTTGTAACATAGCCCATCATTCGGGTGCTTAAATTGGCACTATTTTCTGCCTCTATTTTTCCGCTTGCTGTGATAAATGAACTATTACTTTGATTGCTTGTTCCGTTTACTTGAACTTTTATAGCAGGGGTATTATCTGCTACTTCTTTTGAGTCGCCTCCACACGAAAAAAGTGTAAAAACAGAGGCAATTGTGAGGGTTAAGATTGTTTTTTTCATGATTGTTTTTTTTTTGTTTACCTTGTCCCTAGATCCTCTCCAAAGGAGAGGGGAATCAAGATGCGAATATGTTTATTTTATATTTATAATTATAATTTATTTTGTGGTTTAGGAGTTTATTTTGTTAAAAATTCTTGGTATTGTTTAGTAAAATTATATTCAAAAATAGCTTGTAAATGTTCTAATTCTTTTTGAGCCTGTAAAGTTTCACTCATCAATAAATCGGTTGTTTTTTCTAAGCCTTGTTTAAATCTGTTTTCTCTAATTCTGTATGCTTCTTGGGCTTGTTGAAAGGCTAATTTTGAAAGGTTTACTTTGTTTTCAGCATCTTTTAGTTGCCTGTTTGTTTTGTCTAGTTCTAATTGGCTTTGGGCAATGTATTGCTGCTTTTCGGTATCTGCTTTGCCAAATTCTGCTTTTGCTTTTTGCATTTTTCCAATATTTTTAAACCCATCAAAAACATTCCACGAAAGTTGAGCACCTATTAAATAGCCATTAGCTGTGCCTTTTAAAATTTCTCGATCGTATAATTCATAACTACCAAAAGCATTTAAACGAGGTAAAAATGAATATTTAGACGATTGATACATTTTTTGATAAGCCTCTGTTGATTTTTCCATGGCTTGAATGTCTTTTCTACTACTTGAAAATGTTTCGGACAAAGTAACCACATCAATAGTATTTGCTAATTCTTCGGAAGGTTTATAAATGATGTTTTTACCATCTTCATTTAATAAAAATTTTAAATAATCAGACGCATTTTGCACATTGCTTTTGGCATATTGTAATTGGTTAGCAATTTCGCCTACCCGAACCTGCACATTAAGTAAATCCGTTTTTTGAAGCATTCCGTTTGAAAAATAGTTTTCAACCATTTTTAAATTTCCTTGAGCTGTTTGGTTGGCTTTTTCTAACACTTTTACAGCCTTGTAAGCCAATTGAAGTTGCATATATGCTTTTGAAACTTCTAACTGAAGGTATTCTTTGGTTCGTTCGGTTTGCAGTTCATAGGCTTGCATTTTTGCTTTGGCAGCTTTCCGTTCAAACAAACCATCAACATTGATAAGCGGTTGTTGCACTTCTATTTTTGTGGCATAATTTCGAGTATAAGTGGGGTCGTTTAACAAGGCAGGGTTAAAATCGGCCATGGTTAAAATCTCTTGATTAAGTTTGCTCCCAAAAGCCATTAACGGATTGGTAGTTGCCATAGCGGTATGCGAAGCAGTGATGTTTGGCAAAAACAACGCATTGGATTGCCGATAATCTGCCTTTGCCGACTGGTAGTTTTTTTCGGCAATTTTAATTTGTAAATTTTGGTCGTTTATTTTAGCTAAAACATCTTGTTTATATATTTTTAAGGTATCTTGTGCAAATGTTAAACCTATAAAACAAACAAAATTAAGAAATGTAAAAAGATTTTTTTGATTCATATTTTTTTGTTTAATAATTTTAGGGCAAAACTAAAAGTATAAAACAAGTTTATAAGCAACAAAAGTTACATCACTTGGTAAATTTTGTTACAAAATAAACAAGACTTCTAAAAATTGGTTTTCTAATGGAAATTTTTAATTTTTAAGAAGTAGTAGGCAAAATTTTTTAAAAAATTTTTTTGTAATAAAAATAAATTTTTAGAAGTCCCCTTAAGTTCTTTTCTCAACCCAGAATGTCTTTTGATGGTGTTGTATGTTGTTAAAAACTGTTTTAAAATCGTCCTGCATTTGAATTAAATTTTCGTAATTATTTATTTTGATTGTGTTGTCTTTTATAGTTTTATTTAGTCTTTTAACCATTTTTTGCCATCTATTTTAGGTAAATAAGTTACATCAAGTTGTAAATATCCATGCGAATATTCCTTAATTTTTTTAGCTTGTTCTTTCTTTTCTTCGGGAATTTTATTGATGTCGTTTGCTTTAAATAAGCGATATACTGCCGAACGTTTTGATTTTGGATCATCTTCATAAACCAACTCTACAAGCTCGTCTAATCCTAAGCTGTATTCATTCTTTTTTGGGCAAGAACTTTTATCCTCAAAAAACGGTTCTATTTCTCCATTTGGAGACTGTATTTTTTGAAATTTCAAATTCCTTCGATAATTCAATATTTGATAAGTTACTGTTGTAAATTATCGAGCGAAAGTGTACATTTGTCCTCGTATTGGAATGGTTTTTTTGCTTTATTTTTTTGTTTTTTTGTAATTACAAAAATATGCAAGGAATCGTCCTGACCAATATCAATTCTAAACTTCTTAATATTAAATCATGAAAAAAATATTTTTTTTATTTTTAATTATTTCTGTTGGATTTGCCCAAAACAAAACAGAAAAAAAGAGGACTTTGTCCAAACCAGTTGCTATTCAAATTGAAAATACAAATTATATTTTTGAATTTAAATCTGATGAAATTATTAGTGTAACAACAAAAAAAATATTATCTAATGATATTAAAAAAAAAGTTATAAACAACAAACCAATTCAACTTAAACACGGAAAGCTATTAGTAAAAATTCATAAAAATCCTTTTAAAATTGAATTTTATAATTCAGTAACACATCAGCTTATTACTACTCAAAATTCCGATTATTTTAAGCAAAAACATATTCCGCTTGATAATGTAAAAGACAATATTAAAGCCGATTCAATTACAAAGGTTTCATTTTCAATTACAAATAATGAAATTTTATACGGAGGTGGAGCAAGAGTATTAGGTATGAACAGAAGAGGTAATCGATTAGCATTGTTTAACAAAGCACATTATGGTTATGAATCGCATGCCGAATTAATGAATTTTAACTTACCTATTATTATTTCTTCTAATAAATATATACTTCATTTTGATAACCCAGCCGTTGGATATTTAGATTTAGATAGCAAAAAAAACAATACAATTTCTTATGAAAGTGTATCAGAATACAACAAAACTTATCAACTAATCATTGGAGATACGTTTCAAAAATTAGTTGAAAATTACACTTTTTTAACAGGTCGTCAGCCAATTCCTCCTCGTTGGGCATTTGGTAATTTTTCATCACGCTTTGGGTATCATTCTGAAAATGAAGTATATAAAACCATTCAAAAATACAAAGATGAACAAATTCCTGTAGATGCAGTTATCCTTGATTTGTATTGGTTTGGCAAAGACATTAAAGGAACAATGGGAAATTTAGAGGTTTTTAGAGATAGTTTTCCTAACTTTGAACAAATGATAAAAAATTTAGCTCAAATAGGAGTAAAAACCATCCCAATTACAGAGCCTTTTATCCTTACAACCTCAAAAAAATGGAACGAAGCCGTTGAAAATAACATTTTAGTAACCGATAGCCTTGGTAAACCTAAAACCTGGGAATTTTATTTCGGAAACACAAGTTTAATAGACATTTTTAAACCCGAAAGCAAGCAATGGTTTTGGAATATTTATAAAGACTTAAAAAACAAAGGAGTAGCAGGAGTTTGGGGAGATTTAGGAGAGCCCGAAATGTTTTCTTATAATAGTTATACAGCAGCAGGAAAAGCACCATTTGTGCATAATATTTACGGCCATAACTGGGCAAAACTAATTTTTGAAGGTTATAAAAACGATTATCCAACCGAACGACCTTTTATATTGATGCGTTCTGGCTATAGTGGTTCTCAAAAATACGGGATTATACCTTGGAGTGGAGATGTAAACAGAACTTGGGGAGGCTTACAAGCACAACCCGAAATTTCATTACAAATGGGTATGCAAGGTTTAGGCTATATGCACTCTGATTTGGGAGGTTTTGCAGGAGCAAATTTAGATGACGAATTATATGTTCGCTGGTTGCAATACGGAGTTTTTAATCCAATTTTTAGACCTCATGCTCAAGAAGAAGTGCCTTCGGAACCTGTTTTTAGAAGTAATTGGGCAAAAAGATTAGCAAAACAAGCTATTGAACTTAGATACAAAATGTTACCTTATAATTATACATTAGCTTATGAAAATTCACAAAACGGCAAACCACTAATGAAACCACTTTTTTTTGAAGAACCCAGTAATCAAAATTTATATACAAAAGCTGATGGATATATGTGGGGGGATAGTTTTTTAATTTATCCTGTGCTAGAAAAAGAACAGCAAACTAAAGAAATTTATTTTCCGAATACTGTAAATTGGTTCGATTTTTATACTAATAAAATTTATAAAAAAGGTTCAACCGAAACTATAAAATTAAATGAAAATAATATCCCAACCTTTGTAAAATCAGGAAGTTTTATTCCTTTATATAACATGCCTGTTGAAAATACAGGATGCTATTTTTCAGGCAGTATTGATGTTTATTATTACTTTGATAATAAAACATCAAAAAATATTTTTTATGATGATGACGGAAAAACAGCAAATACTTTTGAAAATGGAACATATGAACTTATAATTTTTGAAAGTAACGGAAAAACTAAAAAATTAGAATTAAAAATTACATCAGAATTAGGTAAAAATCAACAACCAACTGAACGTGAAATTAATTTTAGTATGTTTAATATATCCAAAAAACCTAAAAACATAAAAGTCAACAACAAAAATACCCAATTTGAATATAACACTAAAAATAAAACTATTTTGCTAAAAATAAACCATATAACCAATACAAAAATTGAAATTTTATAAATTTATCGCTATCAAAATTATGAAATCACTGTTAACAACAAGTTTGCGTAAGCAAACTCCAATGAAGATAAGGCGATTCCATACGACTGATAAAAAACAAATATCTACATATGAAAAAAACACTTTTACTTTCGCTAATTCTACTCAATTTTTTAAGTTGTAGATCAACCAAAGAAATAACTACAAAACAAACCAAAACACCTTTTGTATGGGAGAGTGCCAATGTTTACTTCTTATTAACTGATAGATTTTTAGATGGAAATCCAACCAATAATGCAATCATAAAAAGGAATAAACCAACTGCAAAATTAAGAGGTTTTGAAGGAGGCGATTTACGAGGGATTATCCATAAAATTGATAATAACTATTTTACTGATTTAGGTATTAATGTTATTTGGATGACCCCAGTTGTAGAACAAATTCATGGTTCGATTGATGAAGGAACGGGTAATACTTACGGCTTTCATGGATATTGGACAAAAGATTGGACAAACCTCGACCCAAGTTTTGGAACTCGAAACGATTTGAAAGAATTGGTTGAAAAAGCACATAAAAAAGGCATCAGAATAATGCTCGATGCAGTTATAAACCATACCGGACATATAACCGAATTAGATGAAAAATACCCAGATGATTGGGTTCGTTCTGCCCCAAATTGCACCTATAATTCCTATAAAAACAACATCGAATGCACATTAGTTTCAGGGCTTTTTGATGTAAAAACAGAAAGCAATGAAAATGTAGAATTACCACCTTTTTTAGTTGAAAAATGGAAAAAAGAAGGAAAATATGAACAAGAAATGACAGAATTAGAAGCATTTTTTGCTCGAACAGGTTATCCAAAAGCCCCCAAATATTATATTATGAAATGGCTTGCCGATTATATTTTAGATTTTGGGATAGATGGTTACCGAGTTGATACCGTAAAACACACTACCGAAGATGTTTGGGCTGATTTTTCAAAAGTTTGTAAAGAATCGTTTGAAATTTACAAACAAAAAAAAACTGCAAAAGTGTTAGATAACAATCCTTTTTATATAATTGGTGAGTTATACGGATACGGAATAAGCAGTAAAAAAATATATGATTTTGGAGATAAAAAAGTAAATTATTATGCTAATGGATTTGATGCTTTGATTAATTTTGATTTCAAAAATGATGCAAATTTAAACCCTGAAGAATTGTTTCAAAAATATTCAAACTTGTTGCAAAACGATTTAAAAGGATTTAGTGTGATGAATTATGCTACTTCGCACGATGATGTTTGGCCTTTTGATAAAAAAAGAGAACGAACATTCGAAGCCGCTACTAAACTGCTTTTAGCACCCGGAATTGCTCAAATTTATTACGGAGATGAAACAGCCCGAAGCCTTGAAATTGAAGGAACAACAGGAGATGCAACCCTACGCTCTATGATGAATTGGGACGATATAAAAAACAATTCTGACACAAAATACTTGCTAAATTATTATCAAAAATTAGGGCAATTTAGACGCAACCACCCAGCTGTAGGGGCAGGAATTCATAAACAAATTTCAAGTTCACCTTATATTTTTAGTCGTGAATATTCAAATAAAAATTATACGGATAAAATTATCATTGCCTTAAATTTGCCCATCGGAATAAAAGAAATTCCGGTTGAAAACATTTTCGAAGAAGGAACAATGATAAAAGATGCTTTCTCTGGAGAAAAAGCAAAAGTAAAGGATAAAAAAATACAAATTCAAAGTAGTTTTAGCACTGCTTTGTTAGAAATTTCAAACTAAGGCTTTTTGAGTTAGATAAACTTCGGTGGCACCCCAGCCGTATTTCAGGTTGTCTGCATCTCGCACCACAATATGTTCATAATGTTTTAGCATAAACAAAAGTTCTTGTTTAAGGATTCCACCCCCTACTCCGTGTATAAAAATTACTTTATGAATACGCTTTCGGATAGCAAAATTTAGCTGGCTTTTTGCTGTATTAATTTGTAGATTAAGAATGTCATAATTATCCATTCCTTTGGTTGAATTGACTAACTTTTCGATGTGCAAATCAACTTCTAAAACCGTTTCGTTTTGTTTTGATTTTTGTTCGGCTAAAGTGTTTTTTCTGCGTTTATTTTGTTCTTTTTCAAGAGCAATAGCCAAAATATTTGTAGTATGGCTGCGTATTTGTTGTTTTAAATTTTGATGAACTACCAAATCTTTTGGTTGAAATTTCATTAAAAAACCATCGCTTGTTTCAATATAAACACTATTTTTATCCATCGAGACAATTTTTCCTATTAAATTGTCGTCTAATACGGCAACCACTTGACCAATTTTAAACATTTTATTTTTTTATAGTTTATTTTGTGTTCAAAAATACATAGTTTTCAAAAGTAAAAAAAAAATAAAAAAATAACGTTTTAAACCGACAATTAGGTTAAAAAGATAATTTCCCCCTGAAAGATTTTACCAAGAATTACTTATTGGAACTTCAAAAAATTCATTTTCATTCAAAAATTCGCAACTGCTAGTTTTGAAATTTTTAAAACCATTTAAAAATAAAGAGTTTTAAGACTTGTGAGGTTCACCCATTTGGAGTATATTTGTAGTGATACAATTTTAAAATTACAAATAAAAAATCGAATATTACACCTTACAGAGGATATTTTTTACAACGGCACATTAAATTTTTAGAAATAGGCAATCCATTAACCAATGAGCAAAAAGCTGAAAACACACAAAAATCAAAAATCAGAGCCAGAGTAGAGCATATATTGGTTTTATGGAGCAATCTATGAATGGCTTAAAACTAAAATCTATAGGCATAGAGCGAGCCAAGGGCATCATCGCATTAATCAATCTAACCTACATTTATTTCGATACGAACAAGTGATGAGATTAAATTTAATAATTGTTCAAATAATTGAAATACAGATAGATAGATAAATGAATAAATTTTTAAAAAAACTTGTAATTTTTGATAAAAATATCAAAATAAGTGCATACATTTGACAATGATTTTAGAAAATCGTTAAAAGGGTTCCGCTTTTTTCTAAAGATGACTTATAAAATATTAACCAAATGAAAACAGAAATTAAAGGACATACAATTATTTTAAAAGATACTACCGAAGATTTTAAAACATTTGTTGCTAAAATTCAAAACGAATATCATCAGTTTAAAGATAAAAACATCATAATTGATGCTTTAAATTTAAAAAATTTTGACTTAAAAAACGTAAGCCTTTTAAAACAATTTTTAAAAAATCATAAAAAAAATAAAAAATCATTAGTTTTGGTTCTTAAAGATATAAATTATACAAAAACACCTTCATATATAAACATTGTCCCAACAATTTTAGAAGCTCACGATATAATTAAAATAGATGAAATTGAACGAGATTTGTTTAGTTAATGATTACTTTTTATGTTGCACTTGCCGAAACATCTTTTGTTAATTGTTGTTGTTTTGTTTTACTATATCACTAAATACTTTAATACTACATCACCGAATACTAAAAAAACATGAAAAAAATAGCCGTTATAGGAGCAGGAACTATGGGCAATGGCATTGCTCATACCTTTGCACAAAGTGGATTTACCGTTTTTCTAATTGACATTTCTGAAAAAGCAATTGAAAAAGGAATAGCAAACATAATCTCAAATTTAGACAGAATGATTGCTAAAGGAACAATTTCCGAAGTTGAAAAAAAGCAAACCATCGAAAATATTATTTCGTTTACCGACATAAAAGACGGAGTTGTAAATGCTGATTTAGTTATTGAAGCTGCTACCGAAAATTTAAATCTTAAACTAAATATATTTAAACAACTTAGCGAAATTTGTAGCCCCGAAACTATTTTAGCAACCAATACCTCGTCTATTTCAATCACTCAAATAGCATCGGTAGTTACTAACCCAAACCGAGTGATAGGTATGCACTTTATGAACCCAGTGCCAATTATGAAATTAGTCGAAATTATCAGAGGGTATAACACAAGTAATGAAGTTACTCAAAAAATAATGGATATGTCTGTAATTTTGGGCAAAACACCTGTAGAAGTAAACGATTATCCCGGCTTTGTAGCTAATAGAATTTTGATGCCTATGATAAACGAAGCCATCGAAACTCTGTATAACAATGTTGCCGGAGTTCAAGAAATTGATACCGTTATGAAACTCGGAATGGCACACCCAATGGGACCACTTCAGTTAGCCGATTTTATTGGTCTTGATGTTTGCTTATCAATTTTAAATGTCATGTATGATGGTTTTAAAAAACCAAAATATGCTCCTTGTCCGTTGTTGGTAAATATGGTAATGGCTGGTAAACTCGGAGTAAAATCGGGTGAAGGTTTTTATGATTATGCTGAAAGTAAAAAAGCCGAAAAAGTATCAAAAAGTTTTAGATAAACCCTGTGAAACCAGCCGAAGTCTATATTATTATCAATCGGAACCTTATAAAACAATTTTAATAGAACTAAAAAGTTTTATAGAGCAGCCTTGCCCGAAGTAGAACTACTTTTTAAATATAAATGCCTGTTTTTTTACTATAAAAACAAACCATTTTGCAATTTAAAATACTCTAAATCAAAAGGTTATATCGATGTGGGTTTTTGGAATGGATATAAACTAACAAACTAATAAAGAATTAATTTCTGAAAAAAGAACTATGATAAAATCATTACGTTATTTTTCAGAAAATGAAATTGATTTTAATGTATTAAAAGACGTTTTAGTAGAGACAAATTTAAGCAATTAAATAAATGGAAATATTAGAAAAAATAACTGTCAAAAATAAATTTAGGCAATACTTTACACCAAAAGTAGTGGCTACTTTTATGATTGAAATGGCTAGTATTTCTCAAAAAAAAACAAGAATTTTAGAACCCTCTTGTGGAGAAGGTATTTTTTTGGAACTATTACAACAAAAAGGATATAATAATTTAACAGCCTTTGAAATAGACCAAGAATTAGCACAAGAATTTGATTGTGTAAAATACGAGAGTTTTGTATCTGCAAGAATTGACGAAAAGTTTGATTTAATAATTGGAAACCCACCTTATATATGTATGATTGAAAAATATGCAAAACCATTTAAAAAACACACAAAATAACTCAAAATATCTACCAGACTAATGAACAAACCCAGTATCCCCAAAGGAACAAGAGATTTTAGCCCTATTGAAGTAGCTAAACGAAATTATATTTTTTCTATTATAAAAAAGAATTTTGAAACTTTTGGTTTTCAGCCGATTGAGACTCCAAGTTTTGAAAATTCCGATACACTCATGGGAAAATATGGTGAAGAAGGCGACCGATTGATTTTTAAAATATTAAATTCAGGCGATTTTTTAAGTGATATTTCTGCCGAAGATTTAGAAGAAAAAAATGCCCCAAAAGTAGCGAAAAAAATATCCGAAAAAGCCCTTCGATACGACCTCACCGTTCCGTTTGCCAGATATGTAGTGCAGCATCAAAATAAAATAGATTTTCCGTTCAAACGCTATCAAATTCAACCTGTTTGGAGAGCCGATAGACCTCAAAAAGGGCGTTTTAGAGAGTTTTATCAATGTGATGCAGATGTAGTTGGTTCAAAATCGCTCTGGCAAGAAGTAGAATTGGTGCAACTTTACGACCAAGTTTTTTCACAATTAGGTTTAAATAGAACTACAATAAAAATTAATAACCGAAAAATATTAGCCGGAATTGCCGAAGTGATGAGAGCTTCGGACAAGTTGATTGATTTTACAGTTGCTTTAGATAAACTTGATAAAATAGGTAAAGAAGGTGTGATCAACGAAATGCTAAGCAAAGGAATTTCAGAAGAATCAATAAAAAAAACAGCTGTTTTATTTGATTTTAAAGGCACTTTTGATGAGAAAATAAAAACACTAAAACAACTTTTAGAAACCTCTGAAGAAGGCAAAAAAGGTATTGAAGAATTGGAATTTATATGCAAAAGTATTTTTAAAATTGGATTGCAACAATCAAATTTAGAAATTGATATAACTTTAGCCAGAGGATTAAATTATTATACAGGCTCAATTTTTGAAGTTTCGGCACCCCCACAAGTTCAGTTAGGCTCTATTGGAGGAGGTGGTAGATACGATGATTTAACGGGTATTTTCGGATTAAAAAATGTAAGCGGAGTAGGTATTTCTTTTGGTTTGGATAGAATTTATTTGGTCTTAGAAGAGCTTAATTTATTTCCTGCTACTCTTAGCCAAACAGTAAAAGCTATTTTTATAAATTTTGGAACAACCGAAGCGGCCTATGCAATGCATGCCATTTCAAAACTCAGAATGCAAAATATTTCGGTTGAATTGTATCCAGATGCTGCCAAATTAGTCAAACAATTTCAATATATTGACAAACGAAATGTTCCTTTTGCCATTTTAGCAGGCGATGAAGAACAGAAAACCCAAACATTTACACTTAAAAATATGCGATCGGGAGAGCAACAAAATATAACTTTTGATGAACTAATTTTAAATTTAACCCAGATTACGCATTAGACTTTGTATCGAAAGAAAATATGACAAAGCATCTACGAAGAGCGGAGTTTTTTACCCACAGATGTAGCTTTTGCACATCGAGGATGAAAAAATGAGCACTGAATTTAGCTATAAAGACAATTTTTTTTGCAGTAAATTTTTAATGCGGAATCTGGGTTTAAGACAGTTAAAACTGTAACAAACATTACAATACTCCATAAAAATCTCGCTTACCTTTGCTTTGTAAATTTTTATATAGAATATTATGAATGTAGCTTTTAACGACATCATCCAATCAAAAACCTTAGTTTTAGTCGATTTTTATGCCGAATGGTGTGGCCCTTGCAAAATGATGTCGCCTATTTTGGTTGAAACTAAAAAAATAATGCAAGATTCTGTTAAAATTATCAAAGTAAACGTTGATAATCATCAGGATTTAGCAGCCGAATTTATGGTGAGAGGTGTCCCGACTTTAATGCTTTTTAAAGATGGGAAAATGCTTTGGAGACAATCGGGTGTGTTGAATGCCAATCAATTAGTAACCATTTTAAACCAATATCAAAACTAAAAATTATGATAACCAAAAAACTTTTAATTGCATTATTAGGCTTAACATTTGCTGTTTCATCGTGCCAAAATAAGCCTTCTACAGCCACAACAACCAACAAATCTAGTGTGCAAGCAACCTCAAAAGTAATAACTGTTGAGGAATACGAAAAAGCTATTACTAACCCTGATATTCAATTGATAGATGTGCGAACTCCATCCGAATTTTCTTCAGGGCACATAGCCAAAGCTATCAATATCAATGTAATGGATGTTGCTTTTACCAATGAAATTAGTAAACTTGACAAGCAAAAGCCAGTCTATATCTATTGCCGATCGGGTGCACGAAGCCAACGAGCCGCTGCTACACTTATACAAAATGGTTTCACACAAATTATTGATTTACAAGGCGGTATCAATAACTGGAATTCAGCAGGTAAAGCAGTAGAGTAAATAAATTATTTTTCGATTTAAGGAGACTTCTAAAAATTGGTTTTGAATGAAAATTTGTAATTTTTAGAAGTCTCCTTAATTTATACCAATTTCAATACTTCGCTTTTTATATACGAAAGTGCAACAATTGTAGAGGGTTGTTGTTCCATTAAATCCGTTAAAATGGACTCCCGAAGTTGCGAAGCTGTGTTTATTTCTGCACTTATGTTTGCTTTTCGTATGTTTTGAATTAGGGTATTTTTTGCAGTTACAATAATTGTCCAGCAAGCATCGGTCATATAAATTTGCTGGCTTAAATTGTGCTCAAACTCTTGCTCTATATGAGTTACTAATAAATTTTCATAATCATATTTATCTTCTGAAAACGGAGATACTCGTATCAATAATTTTGCAGGATGGATTCGTTCTAAAAAAAGTGTCATCCGTTCGTAGGCTTGTAAACGAATAGGTAAACCTTGTTTTTGATTTTCTTTTACTAACTGAAAATTTCGTTTATCGTCTTCGCTTTTTATATACATTTGAAAAAAATAATAAGCCATAGCACCCGTTACAATTGAAGGTAAAGTATAAGCTAAAATTTCGATAATTTTTGATTCCATTTTTATTTTTTTGCAAAATTAGTTTAAAATTATGTATTTTTGAACTAATTTAGAAAGAAGATTAATCCTTTTTTTGAAGCGCTATGATTATTTTTATGTTTCTTATGTGGCAAAGTTATTTGGCTTTGCCGAACCACTTTGTTAGGCTTCACAGAGTTTCATAAAAAGTTATAAAAAAAAATAAAGAAAATGAGCAATCAATTAAGGGCTTTTAAAAATTTATCATCTCAAAATAAAATTAATCAGAAATAAAAAAGATGAACGAAATTGAACGAAAATTTTTGGTTATAAACGATAACTTTAAAACAGAAGCAACCAAACAATATGAGATTAAACAAGGCTACCTTAATCGAAACCCAGAACGAACGGTTCGGGTTCGGATAAAAAACAATAAAGCCTTTTTAACTATCAAAGGGAAAAGCAATAGCAACGGCACCACCCGATTTGAGTGGGAAAATCAAATAGATATAAACGAGGCTTTTGAACTTTTAAAACTATCCGAAGGAAATATTATTGAAAAAACAAGGTATATAATTCCGTATAAAAATCATACCTTTGAAGTAGATGTTTTTGAAGGCAACCAAAAAGGGCTTGTTTTAGCGGAAATTGAACTGAAAATCGAAAATGAAAACTTTGAAAAACCCAGTTGGTTAGGCAAAGAAGTTACAGGAGATGTAAGGTATTATAATTCAAATATGTAAAAAATAAATGTTAAATTCTAAATTTATATGAAAAAAATAATAGTTCTTTTGTTTCCATTGATGCTTTTAGCACAAGAACAAAAATTAAAACTTATAATTAAAGACGTAAATATTTACCGAAGTGGAGCACAAATTTCGTCTGAAGTATTGGTAAATTTACCCAAAGGCACTTCTGAATTGGTTTTTGGAGGTTTGTCTCCCTATATAGATCAAGGGAGTATTCAGGTAAATGGGTTAAAAGATGCTACCATTTTATCTATTAGTTATAACCAAAATTATTTAGACAAAAAAACACAGTCGGAAAAAATTGAAGGTTTAGAAAAAACTATTAAAACCAAAGAACGTGAAATTGCTTTAGTTCAAAATAAAAATATTGGGCTACAAGAAGAAGAAAGTTTGCTTAAAAACAATCAAAAACTACAATCGGAACAGCAAGGCATTACGTTAGACAAGGTTACTGCTTTTTCTAAATATTATAGAGAACGGATGACTGCCTTAAAAACAGAACTTTTTGATAACAATTTAGAAATAAACGAATTACAAAAAGAAATCAACAATTTAAACAACGAGATTAGTAAGTTACGAGGCGATGCGAAAGAACAACGAGGCGAAATTGTGGTTAAAATTGATGCTCAAAACCCAAGTTCTTTAACCTTAGGCATCAAATACAACGTTACGGGAGCAGGGTGGTTTCCTATATATGACATCAAAACCAACAGTATAAAAGAACCTTTAAAAGTGCATTACAAAGCACACGTTTTTCAGCAAACAGGCGACGATTGGAACAATGTAAAAGTTACTCTTTCTACAGGCGACCCCTCACAAAACAACACCAAACCAGACGTGGTGCCTCATTATTTAGACTTTACGAATTATTATAACCAAGCATCATCCGTAAAAAAATATAATTATAAATATAACCCAATGATTAAAACCGTTACAGGAGTGGTTACTGATACTAATGGTGAACCTCTACCAGGAGCAAACGTTATAATAAAAGGGACAAAGAATGGCACTCAAACCGATTTTGATGGAAAATATACTACAAATATTGCCCAAGGTAGTGAATTGGTTTTTTCTTATATAGGAATGAAAGACCAAACAATTCCAGTATATGCACAACAAATGTATGTACGAATGGAGTCTGCTGAAGCGGTATTAAGCGAAGTTGTCGTTGTTGGTTATGGGACTAAGGGAAAATCTGATTTTGATAGTGAGGACGTTGATTCTGATAAAGTATATAATTTTTTCCAACCCAATGGTACAATAAAAAAAACAACCGCAACAGGCGATATTAAAGAAGAAAATATTACCAACACGGTTTTTAAAATCAATAAAATATATAGCATTGCTTCGAGCGATGAGGTAAGTGTTATCCCGATTGATGATTTTGAAGTGGAAACCGAATATGAATATTTTACTGCCCCTGTGCTCAACGAAAATGTATTTTTAACCGCTAAACTAAAAAATTGGGAACAATTTGATTTAATTTCGGGAGAAGCAAATGTCTATTTTGAAGGAAATTATGCCGGAAAAACCTTTATTGACCCCTCACAAACCCAAGAAGAGTTAATCATTTCGTTGGGGGTAGATCCTACACTTGTGGTAGAACGAAAACAATTGAACAATATGAAAGACAAATCGTTGATGGGCAGCACCCGAACTGTGAAAAAAGAATACGAAATCAGCATCCGAAACAACAAAGCAACCGATGTAGAAATTGTGCTGAAAGACCGAGTACCACTTACGCAAAACAAAGAAATAAAAGTAGAAAAAATTACCCATACAGCTAATGAGTACGACGAAAAAACAGGCGTTTTAACATGGAAAGTGTCTCTAAAAGCTAAAGAATCGGTAAAAAAACAACTAACATACGAAGTAAAATACCCGAATGGAAAACGTATAAATTTGTAAAATAATTCAAAATTTTTTACATGCGACTATTAGCACTTGATTACGGACAAAAAAGAACGGGAATTGCTGTAACAGACGAACTACAAATTATAGCCTCGGGGCTTACGACCGTGCCTACCGAAACCTTGTTTGCTTTTTTAGCAGATTATTTTTCAAAAGAGAAAGTTAGCAAAGTATTGGTAGGCAAACCCTTGCAAATGAACAACACCCCATCTGAAAGTTGGGTATTTGTTGAGAAGTTTGCTCAAGAATTTAAAAAAAAATTTCCTGTATACGAAATTGTATGGGTGGACGAACGTTTTACTTCAAAAATGGCTAAACAATCACTGCTACAAAATGGTCATAAAAAAAAAACCCGTCAAAACAAAGCGTTGTTAGACGAGGTTTCGGCAACCATTATGTTGCAAGATTATTTGAATAAATACAAATATTAACGTTTAACCCAAATTACACATTAGTTTTGTTATAAAAACAAAATCTAATGTGTAATTTGGGTTAAAAATACAAGCGTATGTTTTTTTTTGTTGATTAGCAAATTGCTAAATCTATTGTCTATTGTTTTTTAAACCTACAATTTTTTAATGGCACTACTTTCAATCCAGCCTACAGTTTTGTCGGTTAATTGAATTTTTTGCCAATTATCAAGGGTTTCTAACACGTAAACTTTGGTGCCTTTGTGCAGGGTAAAAGTGGTTTCGGCAGTGGTTTTAGGTTCGTTTTTTATTGCTACTTCATCAGCAAAAACGATGGCAATTTTTACGTTTTTATCAAAATTTTGTTCAAAAAAGGAAGCAAAAACAGAAATTAGCATAAAAAATAAGGCTATAAATATCCCTCCAAAAAACCATTGTTTTATGCGTATATTCATTGAAAAATAATAAAAAATAAAATTTACTAATCCTAAAACCGAAAAGAAGACAGCCCAAATAGCCCATATATCGTACGGATAAAAGCCTGTAAGTGTGTGCAAAATTTTTGAAAATCCAACATCGGGCACCTCTTTTATATCATCTATGGTTAATTTTTGTGCAAATTCTAAATTATTTTTAATACCTGTATCGTTTGGTTTTAATTGTAAGGCTTTCTCATAATAATAAATAGCTTCGGCTACTTTTTGCTTTTTATAATAGGCATTGGCTATATTAAAATACAATTCAGCCGAATGTTTTTTACTTTTTAAAATACTTTCGTAGGCTTGGATTGCCTTATCGTAATTTCCGTTTTTATAATAGATATTTCCTCGCTCAAAAACACCTTGAGAAAAACCTAAATAACTGATAAACAATAAAATATAATGTATTTTTTTCATATCTATCTCTATAAGTAGTAAACTTTAAAAGAGTTTTGCTAAAATTTTTATTTTAATTCTTTTTCTAATTGAGTAATCAAATGCACTGCTTTTTCATAATCTTGTTGCATTATACTATCCGAAAGTGGGGCATATCGAGCCATATCACAATTATTCATCAGTTGCAAAAATTCGATAACGGTTTCGTTGTTAGCTCCTTTGTTTTCTAATAAATGTTGAATATTTTCACGACTCATTTCGGCTGTTTCTATGTGTAATTTGGCTTTTAAAAAGTTGTGAATAGCTTTTTCTAACGAGATATAAAAGAGTTCTTTATGGGCTAAATTCTTGTTAGCTTCAGACAAGTATTTTTTGGCTAATCGATTGTTTAGTTTTAGTTTATTACCCACAATATCTGCTTTTGAAGTTTCTTTTTTCTTACGAATAAAAATAATGATAGGTATAAAAATCCATGGCAATAATAAACCTAAATAAAACCAAGTTGAACCTAAAAATGGTTTTTTATTGGTGGCTTCTAAAGTTGTATTTAATTTTATAAATTCAAATTGAGAAATTTTTGCAACCTCTTGCTTATGTGTTGTTTCTGTATTTTGATTTGCAATATTGTTGCCTTGCAAAACCTCTAAAATAATTTCTTTGGATGTGATAGTTTTATAGGTTTTGGTTGCTAAATCAAAATAGCTAAACTGTAGTGGTTGTATCGGATATTTACCTTTGGTTTGTGGAACAATCGTGTAAGTATCGCTTATGCTACCTGCCATACCGCTTAAAGGTGTTTCTACATTTTCAATACGTTCGGGCTCATACACTTCTATTGCAGATGGTAGTTCTGGTTTTGGGAGTGTAATTAATTTTAAATTCCCTTTGCCTGATACCGTAACTTTTAATTGTAAAGATTCATTTGTTTTTAAAGTTGTTTTTGAAGGAGTTACTGCAAATGTAAACGTGCCTACTGCTCCTGAAAAATCAACTGGTTTTCCTGCTTCGGGTAATGGTTTTGCGTTTATAAACCTATCACCTGCAATTACCGATTTTGAAACCATAGTATATTCTGGCTCCATAAATATATTATGTCTGCCTGTTGGAACCTCTATATCCATGCTAATTTTTAGCGGTTCTATGGCTAATTTTCCTTCTTTTTGAGGATACAAAAGCACTTTTCTCCACACAACCATTGCATAATCTTTACCGTTATAGGTGGCAGGTTCAGCTTTTAGCTGTTTCATATCTATATGTTGGCTCCAAAAATTATTATACTTTGGGGTTTTATCTTCTTTTACATTTCTGATGCTAAATCGAGGGTCAAAATAGAGCTTATAAACAATGGTAATTGGCTCGTTTAAATACGGATTTCCGTTTGATACATCTGCAACCAAATGAACACCTTCACCTGCTTTAAAATCAGGGCTATTGGGATCTTTGGGTTGTGCTACTGCTTGGGTAACGGTTATTTTTAGCGTATTTGTTTTAAAGTTTTTGCCATCAAATTCTATACTTGCTGGTTTTATGGTAAACGTGCCTTTTTGTGTAGGCATAAGCACATACGAATAGGATTTGCTAAAGGTTTTTTTACCATTTATCCACGAATAATTTACCGACTGAAAAGGTCCTGCCATAACCCGAAATCCTTCAAAATTTGGAGGCATAAAATTGTCTCCATCTTTGTTCATTACAAAATCTATTTGAAGACGTTCATTTGCCCCAAGTGTGGTTTTGCTCGCTTTAGCTTCAAACTCAATTTGAGCTGAAAGCTGTTGTATTAAAAATAATAAGACGATATAAATTTTTGTTTTCATAGTTACCTCATCCCCAGCCCCTCTCCAAAGGAGAGGGGAGTTTTTAACCTATATTTTATTTTTTAAATTTTTCTAATTTCTAACAACCATTAACCATTTATAATTAACCATTAAAAAACCTACCAATCTTTCTCATTTTCAGCAGGGCTTCCTTTCACTTTTTTGGCATTTACTTTTTCTTGAATTTGTTTTTCGGCATTGTTTACGGCTTCTAAAAGTTGTTTTGAAGTGCCTGAAGGCTTCGGTTGTTGCTGTTGCTGTTGCTGTTGCTGCTGTTGTTTATCTTTCTTATCGTTTTGATTGTTGTTGTTTTGTTTATCTTCTTTATCTTTCTTATCCTTTTGTTTATCCTGATTTTCTTGTTGTTTTTTATCGTCATTATTTTTTTTATCCTTGCTTTTATCTTCTTTTGGAGGATTTTCTTTAAGCATTTTTTTAGCTAAGGCATAATTATATCTACTTTCTTCGTCATTTGGGTTGTTCCGAAGTGCATTTTTATAGGCTTCAACTGCATTTTGATAGTCTTTTTCAAGCATATAGGTATTACCTATGTTATGAAAAGCATTATGTTTTTCAGGTTTTTCTTTTGAAGTTTGAACGGTTTTAAGATAAGCATTTCGGGCTTCACCCACTTGTTTTTGTAGATAAATTGTGTTGCCCATATTGTATGATGCTAATGAATTATTAGCACTTTTTGATTGTGCTATTCGATAATCTTTTTCGGCAGTTGCATATTGTTTTTCTTCAAATTTTTTGTTGCCTTCTGCTACAAATTTATCTGTTTTTTGTGCAATTATTATCCCCGAAAAAAATAATAAAATATAAATTGTTAATTTATTAATCATATTATTTACTTAAATAAATTTAATTTTGATACCCAATGTGTTATTTTATCTAATAAAAAAATATCTACAAAAAGTAGTAAAAAAGCAACTGCTAAAAACCATTGATATTGACTTTGATAATCAGCTATTTGTTGGGTTTCAAAGTCGCTTTTTTCGATGTTGTCCATTACGTTTTTGAGTTTTTCGAGCACTTCTTTAGTGTTTCCTCCATATATATACCCTCCGTTTGTTTTTTTAGCTATATTTTCTAACAAATCGGGGTATAATTTAGTGATAACGGTTTCGCCTTTTTTGTCTTTTTTATAACTTTCAATAGTTCCGTTTTTGCGTAACGGAATAGGTGCTCCGTTGGTTGTTCCTACACCTATGGTTATTATTTTAATGCCTTTTTCTTTGGTTTCTTCGGCTGCTTCTTCGGCTCCATCCGAGTGGTCTTCTCCATCAGAAAGTAAAATAATTAGTTTGCTGGTTTCTGGGTCATCAAAATAGGTTGTAGCAAGTTTTATAGCATCGTTTAAATCAGTTCCTTGAGACGATACCATATTAGTGTTCATATTTTGTAAATACATTTTTGCTACACCATAATCTGTAGTAATTGGCAAAACAGGGTAAGCACTACTTGCATAACCAATAATCCCTATTCTATCGCTCCCTAATTGGTTAATTATTTGATTTACAATTTGCTTAGTTTTTTCTAATCGGTTGGGTGCTACATCTTCTGCAAGCATACTTTTTGATACATCAACAGCAAAAACAATATCAATTCCTTGTCGTTTTACATTTTCTATTTTAGTTCCAATTTTTGGATTTGCTAAAGCGATAATAATAAATATTAATGCAAGAATATATATTCCAAATTTTAAAATATTTTTAAATGTAGAAACTTCGGGAGCTAAAGTTTCAAACAAGTGAATATCTGCAAATTGTTTTCGCTTTTTTGTTTTCCAAAACCAATTTAACAGGAAAATACCTCCCAAAATAAGGACTAAAAACAAGAGGTATAATAATTTTTTTTCTTCTATTTCAAGCATTTTTTATTGTATTCAAGTATTAAGTATTTAAGTAACCATTAATCATTGACAACTAACCATTATCAAAGTATGTTTCTATAAACGGTTATTCTTGCTATGATTTCTGTTAGTAACAATCCGAAAGCTATCCACAAAAATATACGGAATTTTTCATCATAATTTGAATATTTCGTTTCTGTTATTTCAGTAGTTTCTAGTTTGTTTATTTCTGTATAAATTTCTTTTAATCGTTGGTTGCTAGTGGCTCTAAAATATTTGCCATCTGTTATTCGGGCGATTTCTTTCATGAGTTTTTCATCTATTTCAACATTCATCATTTGATATAAAAATTCTCCGTTTGGGGCTTTTGCATAGGGGAAAAGTGCTTGACCATTGCTTCCAATACCTACGGTGTATACTTTTATGTTATATTCTTTTGCTATTTCGGCTGCCATTCTGGGGTCTATAGTCCCTGAATTGTTTACTCCATCGGTTAGTAGTATAATTATTTTGCTTTTTGCTTTGCTATCTTTCACTCGGTTTATGGCAGTTGCTAAACCTACTCCTATGCCTGTTCCATCTTTTAAAATGCTATCATCATAATAAATATCATCAATAGTGTTTAAAATAATGGTTTTATCACTGGTTATAGGAGTTCGGGTATAACTTTCGGCTGCATAAACTACTATTCCAATTCTATCATTTATTCTATCTTGCACAAAGGTTTTAGCTACTTTTTTAAGTGCTTCCATTCGGTTTGGTTTCAAATCTTTTGCTAGCATACTCCCAGATACGTCCATAGCCATCACAATATCTATCCCTTTGGAGGTTTTTGATTTGCTGGTTATATCAACTGTTCTGGGGCGTGCTAAGGCAATAATTATAAAACTTAAACCTAAAATTCTTAAGATATTTAAAATAGGATATAGTTTTGTTTTTAAGGTTGCTAATTTTTCAAAACTTTTAATTGATCCTATGGTAAGTGTTGCTGTTTGTTGGTTTCGTTTATATACATACCAAAAAATAGCTATCGGGATAAGCCCAAATAACCAAAAAAATTCAGGATGTAAAAATGTTATGTTTTTCATATTTTTTTTAAAAGACGTAAAATTTTGTTTTTATAGTCTTCTTTATTGTGTTTGTAAATTTAATTCTACAGAGTTTAATATTTTATCTTTTATTTGTTTCGCATAGGTATCATCATCATTATAAATAATTATAATTTGTTGTAACCCATTATCTTGATTAAAATATAGTATTTCAAAAATAGCTTTTTCGTCTTTTTTAGTTATCGGGTTTGTTTTTATAAAACTACCGGTTGCTCGCTGTCCTGTAACTCCTTTTGGGGTTGAAAATTCTTCTTGTTTAATCAGTATATTTTTTAAACCTTGTGATTCCCAAGTTCTAATGATGCCGTCTAAAACTACGTTGTAATCTATTTTTGTAGTATCTTTTAACTTTCTGGTGCTCAGGGTAATATGAAAATTATCAAGCAAAGTTCCGTATTGAAAAAGTTGCATTTCTTTGAGTATTGCATACGATTCTTTTGGTAATACTTTTTGTGCATCAATTCGTTCTAAAACTTTTGGTGTTGTAATTTTTACCGATGGATTTCCGTATTCAGACGTTATCCATTCGCCTTCTAATAATTCTTTATTTGGATTGCCAAAAATATTGTCTTTTACAAAATCGTATCCTTTAATTGCAATAGCTAATAATAAACTTAAAATTAAAGCAGAAAAAATGCCTAAAATTAGATATAATTTTTTACGTTTTTTAGTGTCTTTTGTAATTTTTTGCTTGATAACCTCTTCATTTTCATTGATTAAAATTTCTTCTTCGGTTTTTGGGATAGCCGTTTCTATTGAGTTTATCACTGTTTCGATAATTTTTCTATCTTCAACAATTTCAAATTCTGATGGTTTTGATTTGGCAAATTTTACTAAATCTGCTTTTTGCAAAACTTTTTTAAAGTTGTCATATACTTCACGTTTTACCTTCATTTTTTTGTTAATAATAGTTTCTTTTAAAGAACTTATTAGCTCAGACGAAGTGCTTTCCATTGCTGGTATTTCTATCACTTCTTCAATATAGGTTCGGGTAATATCTGTAAGTTCAGAATAGTAGGTTTTTATCTCATCTTTTTCTAAAAGTTTTTTCTTGTCAAGTTGCGAAAGTAAAACTATTGCTTTTTCAAAAGGGGTTTTATATACAATTTCGGCTTCTTTTTCTTTCCATAAATATTTTTTATAAAGATAATATCCTAAAAAAACTAAACCAATAATTATCAAAAATATAAATAAGTATTTCCACCAATTTTCGAAAGTGTTTTTAGCTTCAATAATCGGTTTTATATCATACATTTTTTGCTTAAGGGTATCTACTTTTACATTGCTAACCTCTATAAGTAACGAATCTGAAAACTCGGGCTTGTTATTTATAAGTATGGTAAGTTTTGGCAATACAAACTTCCCTGAATCCCATTGAGTTAATCCATATTTTTTAGTTAAAATATAATTTGCTTTTTGAAGCAATGTATCAGTTTTAAAGTTTTCTAAAACTTCAAAATTCCCAAACATTTTTTGTTCCGGAAACTGCACTTTTGCAAGGGTGTCAACCGTTGTCTTTAATGATAAAATGAACTGTGAGCCTATTTTTATTTTGGTAGTATCAACACTTGTTTGCACCTTTTTTTGCTGAGCAAAAACAAAAGATGTAATCAATATAAATATAAATATATATGTTTTTTTTATGTTCATTTTAATTAACTATTGTTGATTAACGATTAACGATTGATGATTGTTTACTCCCGATTTATCGGGGGACGATTTGTGATTGATCATATTTATTTTTGTTGATTAGATTTTGACGTTTTTATACTCGATACAAATATTGAAATAAGTTCATTAACCTCTTTTTTAACTTCTTTTATCATTAAATTATTATTCGAAAGTTTTGCTCGTCCGATTATTTTCAAACAAATAAAAGTTTCTCTTAGTTCTTTTAGACATATCCCCATTTTATGGACAAAATTTCTTGGAATTTCGGCACTTTGAGCTTCTCCATAATTTAAAGAAGGTGAAGTTCCCGAACGAATCATTTGATTAGAAAGGTGAATATCAGCATAATTTTGCTTAATTGTATCAGCTATGTTTATTATTGAAACCGAAAAATCAATCAATCGTTCTTCTAATTGAAACTTATTCATTTATCTATATTTTTTTAATTTCTATAAATCGAAAATTATTTTCCTATAAAAATCGGGGGTAAATAATCTGCAATCAACAATCGTTAATCATTACCTTGCTTTAAAATATCCTAATAATTTTTTTACATACGATTCGTCTGTTCGGGTGCTTAGGGATCCTGCTCCACATTTTGAGAAGGTTTCGGAAAAATATTTTACTTGTTCTTGGTATTTTTTTTTATAGTTTATTCGCACGTTTTTTGAGGTGGTATCTACTAATTTTATTTTATTTGTTTCGGCATCTTTAAGGTGTAAAATCCCTATGTTTGGCAACTCTTCTTCGTGCCTGTCATAAACCCGAACTCCTGTAATATCATGTTTTTTTCCTGCAATTTTAAGTGGATGCTCAAAGGTGTCATCAAACATAAAATCAGACAACAAAAATACAATTGCTTTTTTCTTTTGCACATTGGTTAAAAATTTTAATGCTTGTGAAAGGTTAGTTTTTCTGCTTTTAGGCTGAAATTCAATAAGTTCACGAATTATTCGTAACACATGCGATTTCCCTTTTTTAGGAGGAATATAGAGTTCAATTTGGTCAGAAAATAAAATTAAACCAATTTTATCGTTGTTTTTAGTTGCCGAAAATGCCAAAGTAGCAGCTAATTCAGTAATTATTTCACTTTTTAATTGGTACTTAGTCCCAAAACTTTCCGAACCACTACAATCTACCATTAGCATCATGGTAAGTTCTCGTTCTTCTTGAAAAACTTTGATATATGTTTCGTTATATCGGGCAGTTACATTCCAATCAATAGCCCGAACATCGTCTCCAAACTGATATTGCCGAACTTCAGAAAAAGTCATTCCTCGTCCCTTAAACGATGTGTGATATTCACCCGAAAAGATATGATCACTTAATCGCTTGGTTTTTATTTCTATTTTCCGAACTTTTTTTAATAATTCTTTTGTTTCCAACTTATTTTAGATTCTTGATTAGCGATTTTTGATTTTATATTGTTTTCTCCCAATTTATAGGGGAACGGTTTAAGGGGGCTTCTAAATCTTTTTTAGAAGTTCTCTTTAGTCATTTTAATTTGTTTGAAAATATACCTTTTAATTCATTCTTCAACCATAAACAACAATATGCAATCATAAATTATTATGGCACTTCAACCTCATTTATAATTTTGTTAATAATTTCTACTGATGTAATATTTTCAGCTTCGGCTTCGTAAGTTATTCCTATTCTGTGTCGTAACACGTCATGCACCACAGCCCGAACATCTTCTGGAATAACAAAACCTCTTCGTTTTATAAAAGCATAACATTTGGCTGCTAAGGCTAAGTTTATACTTCCTCGAGGCGAGGCTCCGTAACTAATTAATGGTTTTAGATGTTCTAATTTATATTTTTCAGGAGTTCGAGTGGCAAAAATTATATCAAGGATATATTTTTCAATTTTTTCATCCATATAAACCTCTCGCACAACTTGTTGAGCTTTTAAAATTTGCTCAATTGAAACAACCGATTTAAACGTATCAAAACCTCCGCTTAAATTTTGTCTAATAACCATTCGTTCTTCTTCCATTTTAGGGTAATCTACTACCACTTTTAGCATAAAACGATCTACTTGTGCTTCGGGCAATGGGTATGTTCCTTCTTGTTCAATGGGGTTTTGAGTTGCCATTACTAAAAAGGGTTTGTCAAGTTTAAATGTTTCTTCTCCTATGGTAACTTGTTTTTCTTGCATGGCTTCTAATAATGCTGATTGCACTTTTGCAGGAGCACGATTTATCTCATCTGCAAGCACAAAATTGGCAAATATTGGTCCTTTTTTTATACTAAATTCGTTTTGCTTTACATTGTATATCATCGTGCCAACCACATCAGCTGGGAGCAAATCAGGTGTAAACTGGATACGACTAAAACTGCCATGCACAGCATTTGAAAGGGTATTAATTGCAAGAGTTTTTGCCAAGCCCGGAACTCCTTCTAACAAGATGTGTCCTTGCCCAAGCAAGCCTATCAAAAGGCGTTCAATCATGTGTTTTTGTCCAACTATAACCTTGTTCATTTCTATGGTTAGCAAATCAACAAAGGCACTTTCTCGTTCAATTTTTTCGTTAATTTCTCGAATATCAAATGTGTTATTTTCCATTTGTAGTTATTATTAATATTATATAAATAGTTTTAATTTGTAAAAAGTGCTGCAAATTGTAATTTTTTTTACAATTTTATTGTTAAAAGTCCGTTAAATTTGATTTTTATTTTTTGGGAGTTCTAAAAATTTATGTTTATCACAAAAAGTTTTTTAAAATTTTAGCTTCTACTTCTTAAAAATTACAAATTTTTATTAGAAACCAATTTTTAGAAGTCCCCTTTTATAATCATCGAATTTTGGTTGAAGTGTTTTAACTTTGTGAAATGAAAATAAATTTAAAAATTGGTTAAGCCCTGTGCTTATTAGTCAATATTCAATTGGTAAAAAATGGCAAACGGCTTTTAGAGCAGAATACTATGAAGATGCAAAAAAACCTACTAATTGCTGCCGAAAAGCCTTTTAAAGTGTTTAGTTCATCGTTAAATTTAGATTTTTTGCCCAATGATAAAGCCAAAATACGAACCGAACTCCGATACTTATATCCAACTGAAGACCTTATTGGTTTAGAAAAAAAACATTTTTATAGACTACCTCTCTTAGTTTTGAATTTTAAAAAAGGAGTAAAATAAAAAAATAACTTATTTTTGCACAGTTTTGGGCTATTTCTGGGGCTGTTTTTTTTATGAAAATCATCGATAAATATATCATCAAACGATACTTAGTAACCTTTTCGGTTATGGTTTTGCTGTTTATTCCTATTGCTATTGTTATTAATTTGTCCGAAAAAATAAATAAAATTCTCGAAAACAAAGCTCCTTTAGCCGAAGTGATTGAGTTCTATGGATATTTTACTATCTATTTTGCCAATATGTTGTTCCCTATATTTTTGTTTTTATCTGTTATATGGTTTACATCAAAATTGGCTAATAACACAGAGGTTATTGCTATTTTAAGCTCTGGAATTTCCTTTAAACGCTATCTGCAGCCTTTTTTAGTTAGTGCCACTATTGTAGCAGTTTTTGTGTTGTTGATGAGCTTTTTTATAGTGCCCATTGCCAGCAAAGGTTATAACGATTTTAATTATAAATACCTAAAAAGTAACACATTACAAAGCCGAACGACCGAAAATATTTATAGACAAATAAGCCCTACCGAATATATTTATGTAAGTAACTATAATTATCAAGCAAAAGAAGGCTATCAATTTGTGTACGAAAAATTTGTAAACGATTCATTAATCGAAAAAATAATGGCTGACAGGATTAGTTATAATCCTATAGAAAAAAATTATAATTTATATAATTATGTGCAACGAAAGGTGGGATACATAGAGGATGTATTAGACAAAGGGGCTATTCAAACTAAAAAATTCAATTTTGAGCCCGACGATTTAGCACCTGTAATTTATATTGCCGAAACGATGAATTTAGACGAATTACGTCGGTTTATAAAAAAAGAACAAGAGCGAGGGGGGCAAGATATCAATACTTATTTGGTGGTGTATTATCGGAAATTTAGTGCTCCTGTGGCAGCTTTTATCCTTACGATTATTGCAGTAGCAGTGGCTTCTTTTAAAAGACGAGGAGGTATGGGTATCAGTTTGGCTATTGGAATTGTAATCGCCTTTACGTTTATATTTTTTGATAAAATTTTTGGAACCATGGCCGAAAAATCAGACATTAGTCCTTTGGTTGCTATCTGGTTGCCTAATGTAGTATTCGGAATTTTAGCTTTTTATCTCCTCAAAAATGCAAAACAATAGCCTAAAAAGTTATATACACCTTCATTTAATCGTTTTTATTTGGGGTTTTACAGCTGTTTTGGGGCAACTCATTTCGATAGATGCCTTGCCGTTGGTTTGGTGGCGAATGTTTTTTGCTTCAATCATCATTTTAATATATTTATATTTCAAAAAAATATTGCTTAAAGTTCCTACAAAAACAATTATTGGTTTTTTGTTTGCCGGGCTTATAATTGCCTTGCATTGGTTTACGTTTTTTAGGGCTATAAAAGTATCTAATGTATCAGTAACGCTTGCCTGTATTGCTACGGGGGCTTTTTTTACTTCACTTTTAGAGCCTTTGTTATTTGGTAAAAAAGTAGTTTGGTACGAAATATTTTTAGGCATTTTAGTCGTCATTGGTTTAAGCATTATTTTTAAAGTAGAAACTAAATATATTGAAGGAATTATTTTAGCCTTAATTTCGGCTTTTCTTTCGGCTACTTTTGCTATCATCAATGGTAAATATGCCAAAGAATTTAACGCTTCGGTTATTACTTTTTATGAATTGCTGGGAGGAATTTTGTTTTTAAGCATTTTTATAGGCTTTTCCGATGGTTTTACACCCCAATTTTTTCAACTTTCAAGCCACGATTTGCTCTGGTTGTTCCTTTTAGCATCAGTTTGTACAGCTTATGCTTTTATTGCCTCGGTTCAAGTAATGAAATACCTAACCCCTTATACTGTAATGCTTACCGTCAATTTAGAACCTATTTACGGAATCATTTTAGCCCTCTTAGTATTTAAAGAAACGGAAAAAATGAGCCCTAATTTTTATATCGGAGCCTTTATAATTTTATCCACCGTTTTATTGAATGGGTATCTTAAAAAATCTAACAAATATTAAGAAGTTAAAAAAACATAAAAAACTTTGAAAAAAAGCAAACAATTTCAATCGTTAAAAGCCGTTTTGGTTTATGCCAAGCCCTATAAAAATTTAGTTTTTGCAGTGGTTGTATGGTCGATTTTGCTGTCCGTTTTTGCGGCTGCTCGTCCGTATTTACTAAAACAGACAGTCGATTTATATATTAAAAATTTAGATGCAAAAGGTTTGCTTTTCTACATTGTTTTGATGGGTTTAGTGCTTGCTTTAGAAGTGGTTTCACAGTTTTTCTTTGTTTATAAAGCCAATCATTTGGGGCAGAATATTGTAAAAGACATTCGAGTTCAATTATTTGATCATTTATTGCGATTTAAGATGAAATATTTTGATAAAGAACCAGTAGGAAAATTAGTAACTCGCTCTGTTTCTGATATTGAGAATATTGCTAGCATTTTTAGTCAAGGCTTTTTTATGATTGTGAGCGATGTGCTAAAGATGCTTGTCATCTTGGCTATTATGCTTTATATGAATTGGAAACTTACGTTTATAGTCTTGTTTTCGATGCCTGTTTTATTAGCGGCAACTAATGTTTTTCAAAAGAAAATGAAACTTGCTTTTGAGGAAGTTCGGAACGAAGTGGCTAACCTAAATACCTTTATTCAAGAGCGTTTAACAGGTATGAAAATTGTGCAACTCTTTAATCGGGAGGCTTTTGAATATCAAAAATTTAAAGAAATAAACGCAAAACATAACAAGGCTTGGCTCAAAAACATTTTTTACAACTCTATTTTTTTTCCGATTGCTGATATTGTAACTTCACTGTCGCTGGGGATTATCGTTTGGTATGGTAGTATGAGTATTTTACGAGGCGAACAATTAACCTCTTTCGGAGATTTATTTGCTTATACGATGCTTATCTATATGCTTTTCAATCCGTTACGGCAAATTGCTGATAAATTTAATGTATTACAAATGGGCATTATTGCCTCCGAGCGTGTTTTTGAAGTGCTCAACCAGCCCGAGCTTATAGAAACAGACGGATTGATTGAAAATAAAATACTAAAAGGAAATATTACCTTTAAAAATGTTAGGTTTAGTTACCTTGAAAATGAAGAAATTTTAAAAAAAATCAATTTGCAGATTAAAACAGGCGAAACTATTGCCATTGTAGGGGGTACAGGAGCAGGAAAATCTACTGTAATCAACCTAATCAATCGGTTTTATACACTCGATTCAGGTACAATATTTTTAGATGAAATTCCTATTGAAAATTTTAAACTTTCTACTATAAGAAGTCAAATTTCGGTAGTTTTGCAAGATGTTTTTTTGTTTGCTGATACCATTTTTAATAACATAACATTAGGAGATGCAACTATAACAAAAGAACAAGTAATAAATGCTGCCAAACAAATCGGGGTGCATCAATTTATTATGAGTTTGCCCGAAAATTATGATTTTAATGTAAAAGAACGAGGCGTAATGCTTTCGAGTGGTCAACGACAGTTACTTGCTTTTTTACGAGCGTATGTTGCCAACCCCAGTATTTTGATTTTAGACGAAGCCACCTCATCGGTTGATAGTTATACGGAAGAGTTAATACAAAATGCCACGAAAATTTTAACCCAAAACCGAACTTCCATAATCATTGCTCATCGGTTGGCAACGGTTATCAATGCTACAAAAATTATAGTGTTGGAACACGGAACAATTATGGAGGAGGGTACCCATCAAACCCTTTTGCAAAAACCCGAAAGTATTTATAAAAAATTGTATGAAGCACAATTTGGAGGAGGAAAAGAAGTCTTAAAAAAATAATAAGTCCCCTTACTACTAAACGTATAAAATTTGCCTATAGCTAAAGATAGTTGCATTGTGATTACATATTTTTCAAATTTATAATCTCCTGGTCGGTTAAAAATCTCCAATTCCCTCTGGGTAAATTCTTTTTTGTAAGCCCTGCAAAAACAACTCTATCTACTTTTAACACATCGTATCCTAATTTTTCAAAGATGGTTCGCACCGCCTTAACGTTCGATGTTTTTAGTTTTATTCCAATTTCAGATTTTGGCTGGTCATCAATAAACGAAACCTCTTCTGCAAAAATTTTATGCTCATCGTCCAAGCTAATTCCTTTTTGAATTTTTTCAAAATCTTCGGGTTTAAAATTATTACTTAACGAAACTTGGTAAATTTTTAAGGTTTTTTGATGTGCATTCGTAAATTTTTGTATCAAATCTTCATCGTTTGTAAATAGTAAAAGACCAGTTGTGGTGCTGTCCATCCTACCTACGGGTTTTAAAAGCGAGTTAGTAGCATTTTTTATTAAATTATAAGCATTGGTTGTGCCAGTTCCGTTGGTAGAAAAGTTTTTGGGTTTGTTTAATAAAATAAATTCCTTTTTTTCAGGTGAAATTTTTCGACCATCAAACACCACTTCGTCTGTTTTTTTAACCTTATGTCCCATTTCGGTTACTACGTGTCCGTTTACCTTCACATTGCCCGATTGAATGTAAATATCAGCCTCTTTTCGGGTGCAAATCCCCGAATTTGAAATGTATTTATTGAGTCGAATTTCGTCTGTATTAATAGCAATTTTTGATTTTTGAGGTTTAAAATCTTTTACATATTTTGATTTATAGTCCTTAGAATCTTTCGCAAATTTAGGTTTTGTATCTTTCGTCGCTTTCGATTTTTCAGCCTCTTTTTTTGCTGAATATTCTGTAGCTTTACGACCATTTTTTTTAGGTGTATTTTTTTTAGAAAATGCCATTTTATGTTTGATTTTTTGCAAAGATAGGCAATTTATTCCAGTAAAGCCACGATTTTTAAACCTCAGAAACTTAAACGATAAATTAGGTAGAATGAATTATATATGTTTAAAAAAAAGATTTTAATACTAAATTGCTTTTAGAATTATTTTTTATAATATTTGCTATCATATTTAGAAATGTTCTTATAAATCAAAAAAAATAATTTTATAAGTTTTAAAAAAAGACAGAAATATAATTATGGAGATGAAAAACAAACAAATAACTGTTACAACAAACAACAATTCAAGAAAATATTCAAAACTTGTGTTAAGTTTGTTATTCGATTTTATTGGGATAATAACCTATGTAATTCCAGCTTTAGGCGAACTTGCCGATGTGGTTTGGGCACCTCTTTCTGGCTTGCTTTTATATAGTATGTATAAAGGAAACGTTGGAAAAATAGCAGGTATTTTTGGAGCCTTAGAAGAACTTATTCCGTTTACCGATATTATTCCAACGTTTACAATCACGTGGTTTTATGTGTATGTTATCAAAAAAGGTGAAGTTTAGTATTCTTTTATTTTTCGCATTCTCATATTCAAAAATTCAACTCCTAACGAAAATGCAATGGCAAAATATAAATAACCTTTTGGAACCGCACCCACGTGTTGCCCTGCTAAAACTGCTTCAGAAAGGTGCATACTTTCGGTTATTAGCATAAAACCAATGAGTATTAAAAAGGCTAAACCTAACACCTGAATAGAAGGGTTTTTATTTACAAAATTTCCTACTGGCACTGCAAACAACATCATAACAACTACCGAAATTAAAACAGCAGTTATCATAATTAAAAAAGCACCTTCAATACCGTTGGTCATCCCTACGGCTGTTAAAATACTATCGACCGAAAAAATTAAATCAATCAATAATATTTGAATAATCACACTACTAAATGATTTGGTAGCGGTTGTTTTTAATTCTTTTTCTTCTGCTCCTTTATGATCTACTTTTTCATGAATTTCTTTGGTACTTTTATAAATTAAAAAGATACCTCCAAGTAATAAAATAAGTGCTTGACCCGTAAAATGTGCCGAAAACCAGCCCCAATTAACACTGAAAAAGGGTTCTTTCATCGCTATTAAAAGTGTTATACCAAAAAGCAAAGCAATACGCATAAACATTGCCAAAAACAAACCAATACGGGTTGCTTTTTTTCGTTTTTCTTCGGGTAGTTTACCCGTTACTATTGATATAAAAATAATATTATCTATCCCTAAAACAATTTCTAAAAAAGTAAGGGTTAAAAGAGCTACCCATGCATCGGGGTTTAAAAATATTTCCATAAAATCAATATAGTTTAAAGTTTTTTTATATTTTTTAAATTCAAAATGCAAATATATAGTTTTTAAAAATAATTTTGCCTAATACATATAATAAAAATACCTTTGTATTCATAATTTTTTTAAAAATGGATACACAAAAAATACAAGATTTTGTTACACAAGTTCGTAGAGATATTGTTCGGATGGTGCATGCGGTAAATTCGGGTCATCCGGGTGGTTCGTTGGGTTGTGCAGAGTTTTTATCGGTTTTATATCAAGAAATAATGCACCGAAACGAAGGTTTTGAGATGAACGGAACCAACGAAGATGTTTTCTTTTTATCAAACGGGCATATTTCGCCTTTGTTTTATAGTGTTTTGGCGCGTTCGGGTTATTTCCCTGTGGATGAATTAGCTACTTTTAGAAAGCTAAATACACGTTTGCAAGGACATCCTACTACCCATGAAGGTTTGCCGGGTATTCGGATAGCTTCGGGCTCGTTAGGGCAAGGAATGTCGGTAGCTATTGGGGTTGCTTTGGCAAAAAAATTAAATAAAGATACTAATATTGTATATAGTTTGCACGGAGATGGCGAATTGCAAGAAGGACAAGTTTGGGAAGCAGCTATGTATGCAGGGGCAAAAAAAGTAGATAATTATATAGCCACTATTGATGTAAACGGACAGCAAATTGATGGTTCTACAGAGCATGTTTTATCTTTAGGAAATTTAAAAACAAAATTTGAAGCCTTTGGTTTTGATGTGTTAGAAATTGTTGAAGGCAATAATATTGAAGCTATTTATAATGGTTTGCAAGAAGCTAAAAATAGAACAGGTAACGGCAAACCTATTTGTGTATTATTACATACCGTAATGGGTAACGGTGTTGATTTTATGATGCACACACACGCTTGGCATGGTAAAGCACCAAACGATGAGCAATTAGCAAAAGCATTAGCACAAAACCCAGAAACGTTGGGAGATTACAGAAACATCCTAACCCACGAAGGAATAGCTTTTGAGCATTATTCAAAAGAATTAAACTATAAACTATCAAATAAACTATTGCTTGATGTTTCAAATGGAGTGGCATCCTTAAATACAGGCAGTAAAGACACTCGTTCGGGTTTTGGAGCGGGTTTAGCAGAAGTTGGTTTAAAAAATCAAAATGCAGTGGCTCTTTGTGCCGATTTGATTGGCTCGCTTAAAATGGAGCAATTTATAGAAAACAATTCTGAACGTTTTTTTCAAATAGGTATTGCTGAAGCAAATATGATGTGTATTGCTGCTGGGCTTACCATTGGAGGTAAAATTCCGTTTACCGGAACTTTTGCCAACTTTTCAACGGGTAGGGTGTATGATCAAATACGTCAGTCGATTGCTTATTCTGATAAAAATGTAAAAATTTGTGCCTCTCATGCAGGTTTAACCTTAGGAGAAGATGGGGCTACGCATCAAATTTTAGAGGATATTGGACTGATGAAAATGCTCCCAAATATGGTGGTTATCAATACCTGCGATTATAACCAAACCAAAGCAGCAACCGTTGCCATTGCGAATTATCACGGACCTGTTTATTTACGTTTCGGACGACCCGTGGTGCCCAATTTTATCCCAGAAAATCAACCGTTTGAGATAGGAAAAGCCTTAATTTTACATGAAGGAACCGATGTTACGATTGTTGCTACAGGTCATTTGGTTTGGGAAGCTCTTTTAGCAGCCGAAGCGTTAGCAAAACAAAATATATCTGCCGAAATAATTAATATCCACACCATTAAACCCTTAGATGAAACGACCATTTTACACTCCATTAATAAAACAAAATGTATTGTAACTGCCGAAGAACACAATATTATAGGTGGTTTAGGCGAAAGTATTTCGAGATGTTTAGTTCAAAATAGGTTAGTTCCACAAGAGTTTGTGGCTGTAAATGATAGTTTTGGCGAAAGCGGAACCCCAGCACAACTGATGGAAAAATATGGCTTAACTCATACAAATATTGTAGAAAAAGCACTAAAAGTAATTAATCGAAAATAATGATAAAAAACCGACTGTTAATGCAGTCGGTTTAACCATTAGGTAATCAAAAAAAAAAATAATGTATATATTAGTCTTCGATAACTACTACTTGAGCAGCTACTTTACCTTTTCTACCTTCTTCTTCTTCGTAACGCACTTTGTCGCCCTCTTTTAATTCCTCAGATTTGATTCCTGAAGCGTGTACGAAAATGTCTTTACCTGTTTCTTCATCGGTAATAAAACCGTAACCTTTTGATTCGTTGAAGAATTTAACTGTGCCTTTTTGCATTGTAATAAATAAATAAAAAATTAATAATGAGCAAATATATAATTATAATTCAGCAAACCAACTATTTATTTAAAAACTTTTGTTTTTTTATTGATACTAAGTAAAGGGGACTTCTAAAATTCATTTTAATTACAAAAAATTCTTTTTAAATTTTGCCTTCTACTTCTTAAAAATTACAAATTTCAATTAGAAAACCAATTTTTAGAAGTTCCCTAAAATAATTTTAGAAATCCTTTTAATTGCAGTTGTTACTTTGTAATGAATCATAAAATTAACTTTCAAACGATTGCATTTGAACTAATTTTGCATACATTCCGTTTTTGTTAAGTAGTTCATTATGTGTGCCTTGTTCAATAGTTTTTCCTTTTTGCATTACAATAATATTATCTGCTTTTTGAATGGTTGATAAGCGATGCGCAATAACTATTGAAGTTCGGTTTTGCATCATGTTTTCTAAGGCTATTTGAACTAATTTTTCACTTTCGGTATCAAGGGCAGATGTTGCCTCGTCTAAAATCATAATTGGAGGGTTTTTTAGCACTGCTCGAGCTATTGAAATACGTTGTTTTTGCCCTCCAGATAGTTTTCCTCCTGCATCACCTATGTTTGTATCAATTCCGTTGGGCAATGCTATTACAAAATCATAGGCATTTGCTATCTTTAAAGCTTCATAAATTTCGTTATCGGTTGCATTTTCTTTGCCTAATAAAATATTATTTTTAATAGTATCATTAAATAAAATAGAATCTTGAGTAACCAAACCTATCAAATTACGGAGCGATTTAAGTTCTAAATTTTTTATGTCTAAACCATCAATGCAAATTCTACCTTCGTTTACATCATAAAAACGGGTTAAAAGATTAGCAATGGTGCTTTTACCAGAGCCCGATTGCCCAACTAAAGCTATTGTTTTCCCTTTTGGAACTTCAATTGAAAAGTTTTTAAGCACGTTGTGTTCTTCGTACCTAAAATTAATGTTTTCGACTGTTATTTTATCTGTAAAATTTTCTTTATGTATTGGATTTTCAATATCTTTTATAGTGTTTTCTACTTCTAAAATTGCAAAAACACGTTCTGCAGCAGCCAAACCTCCTTTTACTTGATAAGTAGCTTTTGAAATAGCTTTTGCAGGTGTTAAAATAGTATATGCCAAAGCAATATAGGTAATAAATGCAGTGCTTGACAAGGTTTTTTCGATTAAAACCAAATGACCACCATATCCTAATAACGCTGCAATTGTTAATATCCCTAAAAATTCACTCATGGGTGAAGCTAAATTGTTTTTGTTTGCTATGCTATTCGATATTTTTAGTAATCTGTTTATTGAATTATCAAATTTGGTAATAAAATTATTTTCAGCATTATATCCTTTTACAATTTTCAGCCCCGTTAAAGTTTCGTCTAAAATTGAAATAAATACACCTGATTCTTGCTGAGCTCGTTCTGATTTTGATTTAAGATTTTTGCCAATTTTTGAAATTATAAATCCTGAAATAGGAATAAATATAAAAACAAATATTGTTAATTTTGAACTTATAGTAAACATAGCTATAATTGAAAAAACAATCGTTAAAGGTTCTCTTACAATTAATTCTAAAATTTGAAAAAATGAATTTTGAACTTCACCAACATCGCCTAACATTCGTGCCATAACATCACCTTTTCTTCTATCAGAATAAAATGAAACAGGCAAACTGACAATTTTTTGATACAATTTTTGTCTTAAATCTCTTAAAACACCATTCCGAAGTGCCGTTACGTGTAATGATGCTAAATAATTAAATAAATTTTTGAGTAAAGCGGTTATAATCACTATTCCAATTACAACTAACAATGCCCGTTGCATGCCATATTCGGTTATAATTTTTGTTAAGTTATAATTGAACCATTGTTCAAAAAAATCTTTAAAATTTTGTATTCCCGTATAAATAGGTTGCTTAAAAGTTTGCTTATTTTTCTGAAAAATTACATCTAAGGTTGGTAATAAAGTTAGCATTAATAAGGTGCTAAATAAGGCATATAAAACATTAAAAAAAACATTAAAAATTATGTTCTTTTTATAATGCAATGCAAATGGTATTATTTTTTTTAGGTTATTATCCATTATTTTTTAAGTTGGATTTAAACGATTCTAATATAATGATTTTTAGCTAACGATTATACAAAAATTATTATTTAGGGCTTTAGTAAAATTTAAATGTGAAAATCTAATGAATTTAGTAACATCTAAATAATGCTTTTGTCAGGTCGAGTGTAGTCGTGACCTTATTTCAATGGAATAGACTACGCTCGACCTGACTCAGAAACTTAATTTTTTTAAAAATAGCAACACCAAAATTTAAAAAGCAAATTATTTTCTTAATTTACAACTTCATTTCCGCTATTATATTTTTAATTTTTGTATCTAATTCGTTTTCAACTATTTTAGCATTTCCCACAGAATTTAAAGGCGCATTTACACTAAAATAGAATTTAATTTTAGGCTCTGTTCCGCTGGGTCGAGCACAAATTTTAGTTCCATCAGCTAAATAATAAATCAAAACATTCGATTTTGGAATGGTAATTTCAAAGGTTGAATTATTGGTTAAATCTTTGCCCACAGAGCTTTGATAATCTTCTATACAAACCACTAGTTGCCCATTTATGCTTTGCATTGGGTTTTCTCGTAGATTTATCATCATTTGCTTAATTTCGTTAGCTCCTTCAATGCCTTTTTTAGTTATTGAAATTAAATGCTCTTTATAAAAACCATAATCAACATATAAATTAAGTAATTCTTGATAAATTGAACTACCCGATGCTTTTGCTTGAGCAGCCATTTCGCAAATTAAAAGCGTAGCACCCACAGCATCTTTATCACGAACGGCATCGCCTATCATAAACCCAAAACTCTCTTCTCCACCTCCCACAAATTTTTGAACAGGAAAATCTTTTATAAATTTAGCAATCCATTTAAAACCTGTTAAACCAACTTTGCATTCTACTCCGTAAGCCTCTGCCAATTCAAGCATCATAGGGGTTGAAACAATAGTTGAACCTATAAATTCATTACCTTTAAACTTATTTGCACGTTTCCATTGTTCTAATAAAAAAGCAGTCATCAAAACCATTGTCTGATTTCCGTTTAGCAAAATCATTTTACCATCAGTATCCCGAACAGCTACTCCTAATCTATCAGAATCGGGGTCGGTGCCAACAACAATATCTGCATTTATTTTATCTGCTAATTTCAAAGCCATTGTTAGGGCTTCTGGTTCTTCGGGGTTTGGTGATTTTACTGTTGGAAAATCACCGTTTGGTTCGGCTTGCTCTTTTACAATGTTTACATCGGTATAGCCTGCTGCTGCAAGTACATCAGGAATCATTTTAATAGAAGTTCCGTGCAACGAAGTATAAACAATTTTTAATTGCTCCTTAGCAGGTTTTGGGGTGTTAAAACTTGCATTATTAATGGTTGATTGCAAAAAGGCTTCGTCTAAATCTTTATCAATATATTTAATTAAATTTTCGTTGGAGTCAAATTTAATTTCGTTATAATTTATGCTTTCTATCACTTGAATAATTTCAGCATCTTGAGGCGGAACTAGTTGCCCTCCGTCTTGCCAATACACTTTATATCCGTTATATTCTGGTGGATTATGCGAAGCTGTAAGCACAATGCCTGCATGGCAACCCAAATGTTTTACTGCAAACGATAATTCGGGTGTTGGTCTAAGTTCTGAAAATAAAAAAACGTTGATATCATTAGCCGAAAAAACATCGGCTACAACTTTTGCTAAAGTGTTGCTGTTATGCCTGCAATCATAAGCAATGGCTACTTTAATTTCTTGATTTGAAAAACATTTTTTCAGATAATTTGAAAGTCCTTGTGTGTTTTTCCCTAAGGTATATTTATTGATACGATTGGTGCCAACCCCCATTATTCCTCGCATTCCGCCTGTTCCGAATTCTAAATTTTTATAAAAACATTCTTCTAATTCTTTCGGGTTATTTTTAATTAAATCGTTTATTTTTGCTTGTGTACCAGCATCAAAAACAGGATTTAACCATTGTTTTGCTTTGTTTACTATGTCTTGATTTGTATTCATATTGTATATTTTTTCTAAAAAAAATCAAAAGTATTTAAAAAGATTGGTTTATTTTACTTTCTGTACCCAATTTTTGTTCGTTCGTTTTGGTTTATGGTTTGGGTTTCTTTTTCCATTAAATAGTTTAAAACGTTATAAATTTCAGGAATTTGACCTTCAATTTCGCTTATTTTTTTTGCCAATTCATCATAGGTTAAAGCATATTTTCGCATGGCAACAAAAGTTCGCATAATATTTATGTTAATTTCTATTGCTAACGGACTGTTTAGCGCACTCGAAAGCATGGCTACACCTTGTTCTGTAAATGCAAAAGGTAAATATCTAATACCTCCTCGCTTTGGGGTCACAATTTGTGACCTCAAACTATGAAACTCAGTTTCTGTTAGTTCAAACATAAAATCACTTGGAAACCGATTAATATTCCTGCGAACTGCCTGTTTTAAAACCTTGGTTTCAATTTGATAGAGTTCGGCTAAATAAAAATCGAGCATAATTTTATGCCCTCGTATTTCAAATATTTTATTTTCAACAACTTGTAAATCCATCGTTTAGTTTATAGTTTCTGCAATTTTATAGCGTTGCTCGCTTGATTTAGTTCGTAAAATAATTTCACCTAAAAAACCTGCTATAAATAGTTGTGTTCCGATAATCATAGTTGTTAAAGCGATGTAAAATTGAGGTCGTTCGGTAATTAAACGGCTTGTTTTGTGGATAAAAAGTTTATCAATGCCTAAATAAAATGCAAATAAAAAGCCAATAATAAACATCACAGAACCCAAAGCTCCGAACAAGTGCATGGGTCGTTTTCCAAATTTTGTTAAAAACCAAATTGTTATTAAATCTAAAAAGCCGTTAATAAAGCGTTCCATTCCAAATTTTGAAGAACCATATTTACGTGCCTGATGCTGCACAACTTTCTCAGTAATGTTTTTAAAGCCCGCATTTTTTGCTAAAACGGGGATGTATCGATGCATTTCGCCCGAAACTTCAATGTTTTTTATTACAATATTTTTATAGGCTTTGAGTCCACAATTAAAATCGTGAAGTTTTAAACCAGAAGTTTTTTGAGCTGCCCAATTAAAGAGTTTTGAAGGTAAGTTTTTCATCATTACTGAATCATACCGCTTTTTTTTCCAACCAGAAACTAAATCATATTTTTGTGCATTAATAAGGCTATACAATTCAGGAATTTCTTCTGGGTTGTCTTGCAAATCAGCATCCATAGTTATAACAACATCACCTTGTGCTTGTGCAAAACCAGCATGCAATGCTTGACTTTTGCCGTAGTTTTGTAAAAATTTAATACCTTTTACACTTGAGTTTTCAGTTGAAAGTTTAGAAATTATACTCCATGATTGGTCGGTACTACCATCATCAATAAATATAATTTCATACGAAAAGTGATGCAAACGCATCACTTTTACTATCCAATTATGTAATTCTGTAAGCGATTCACTCTCGTTATAAAGGGGTATAATAATTGATAAATCCATTTATTGTTCTTGTGGTTTTGAACGGAAAATTAATGCTAAAATTAGACCAAATACTATAGAAAGTATTAAACCTCCCGCTGAACTTTTTAATAAATTCCCTAATGAATAGGTATTTTGTTTTTGCATTTCTGAAACTACTTTTTCTAATTCTGAAGCAGGAAGTTGCATTTTTTGCATTAGTGTTACAGTTTTTTCAATTGTTACTTCTTTAATAGTTTCTGCAGCTTGCGTATCTACAAAATTAAATAATATATATGAAAAAACTATAGAAATTAACATTCCTACAACTGCATAAATAAAATAAGTTGTAAAGGCATCTTTAAACGGATAAACTCCATTTAATTGTTTTTTGGTTTTAGACATTGTAATTACTCCATAAGCGATATAGAATATTATTAAACCAACTCCAATATACCATTCAGCTAATAGTTTTACATCAATAAAATACACTAGTAAATAAACAATAATTGTTACAACACCAACAAAAACACCAGCATTAGCACCATTTTTTTTAATAATTTCGTTCATAATTTTTAGTTTTTAAGATTAAACAAGCAAATGTAATATTTAATTTAAAAATAATTAAAAAAATAATTAAAAATGTTTTTGTGTGTTTTAAAAAATAATTATACATTTGCAAACTTAAAAAATACGAATAGTATAAATTAAAAAAATTATGAAAAAAGAAATTCACCCTTCAAATTATAGGTTAGTAGCTTTTAAAGACATGTCTAATGAAGACGTTTTTATTACTAAATCTACGGTAGATACAAAAGAAGTAATTACGGTTGATGGTATTGAATATCCTGTTTATAAAATGGAGATTTCAAGAACTTCACACCCTTTTTATACAGGTAAATCTAAACTTATTGATACGGCTGGTCGTATTGATAAATTTAAAACTAAATACGCTAAATTCAATAAATAATATTATTTTTAAATTTATAAAAACACCTCTTTATTATTAAATAGAGAGGTTTTTTAGTTAATAATTAGTATTCAACCACACTAAAAACTAAAAACAACCAATTATAATCTGGCCTTGTAGTTCAACGGATAGAATAGAAGTTTCCTAAACTTTTGATTCAGGTTCGATTCCTGACGAGGCTACTTTTTAAATTTTATAATATTTTTTGATACATTTCTTCATCAGAATATTCTCCTTTGTAAAAATTCCATTCTTTTTTTAAGCCAATTTTTTGAAAACCAAAAGAGCTAAAAAGCCTTTTACTCACCTCGTTTTTTGCCGAAATATTCACAAAAATTTGATGCAATTGTAAAAAATCTTTACAATATTGAAGCATCAAAGCAACGGCTTCGGTTCCATAACCTTTGTTTTTATATTCAGGATTTAAAATTGCAATTCCTAAACCTGCACGATGATTTTTAGGATCAAAATCAAACAGATCAATAAAACCGAGGGGTTTTTGAGTGAATTTTTGTACTATCACTAATCGTAATTGCTTGGCTTGGTAAATATCCTGATGACAATTTTCTAAATAATTTTGTAGAATATAATTGCTGTAAGGCGTTTGTGTGTGGCTGTATTCCCAGAGAGATATATCGTTTTCTAAGGTATATAAAAACCTACTATCAGTAGGTTCTAAAGCACGTAAATAAATAGATTTTCCGTTAAGCATTTTGTTTTATTTTATCAATTAAAATATTCCCTTCAAATACAAACGTGACTTTACCTTTTAAAAATACTTGTTCGTAGTTTGAATTATTTTTTGTAAACGAAACTTCTAAAGTGCCCCCAGGTGTTTGTAGTTTTATATTGTTTTTTGTAGTTAATTTATTCGCATTCATAGCAATAGCAACTGCTGTGACGCCTGTTCCGCATGATAAGGTTTCGTTTTCAACCCCTCTTTCGTAGGTTCGGACTTTAAATTCTGCTTCCGAAATTTGCTCCACAAAATTGATATTACTACCTTCTTTTCCGTATAAAACACTGTATCTAATCATTCTACCATGTTTATAGACGTCAAAAGAATCAATATTACTAACCATTTCTATATGATGAGGAGAACCGGTATTTAAAAAAGTATAATTTTTTTCTTGTTTAATTTGGGTTATATCTTTCATCTGCAAAGCCACTTCATCATTTTCAATTGTTGCAAAATGAAGCCCATCTATGGCTGTAAAAAAGGTGTCTTTTTTGATAATTCCTAATTTTTTGGCAAAGGCAACTATGCACCGTCCTCCGTTACCACACATAGTGCTTTCGTTCCCGTCTGCATTGTAATAGATCATCTTGAAGTGGGTTTCGGTATCAGGTTCTAATAAAATTAACCCATCGGCACCGATGCCGAATTTTTGGAGGCAAAGCAGGGCTATTAAAGAAGTATCTTTTTTCGGAAACGTTAAATCTCGATTGTCAATTATCACAAAATCGTTTCCTGTTCCATGATATTTATAAAAATGTAAATTCATAAGTGCAAAAATACATAAATATTTAAGGGGGCTTCTAAAAATTCATTTTTATTACAAAAAGTTCTTTTTAAAAATTAGTTCGTTAAAATTTAAAAGTCGTCCTCATCGTAACTACGGCTACGCCTGCTGTTTTTTTTTAAATTTTGACTTCTACTTCTTAAAAATTACAAATTTTCATTAGAAAACCAATTTTTAGAAATCCCCTTAAAGAAATGTTAAACATTGTTAAAGTGCGTTAAACAATTTTTTGAAATCTTTAAAACTCCCTAAATTTGCTAAATAATTTAATCCAGCTTACGCATTAGATTTTGTTATGAAAACTAAATACATAATAAAATTAAAAACTCACGGACTATTTTTAGATGAGCAATACTTTTGTGTTTTGAATTTAAAAATAGGAGTAAATACTTAATTTTGAAGTAGATTTAGTTTGTAATAGAACTCTAATGTGTAATCTGGGTTTGATAAAACCTATAATTTTAACATAAAAACATCTAAAAAAATGAAAAAATTAGGAACTTTGTTAGTAATATCGCTATTTAGCGGAGCTACAACTTTAGGAGCTTATAAGTTGTTTTTTGAAAACAAATCAGGGTCTGGCATTGCGCTTTCACCTGATTATTATGCCAAAAATGTAGGGTTAACCAACCAGGCGGTTGATTTTACCGAAGCTGCAGAATCGGCTGTGCATAGTGTGGTGCATGTAAAAAACGTGATGATTTCTAAAACCTACCCTATGCAACAACAATTATTAGAATTTTTTTATGGATATAGAGGTTCTGTACAACCACAAATACAAGTTGGCACGGGCTCTGGAGTGATTATTAGCCAAGACGGATACATTGTTACCAACAACCACGTAGTAGAAGGAGCAACAGAATTAGAAGTAACACTAAACAATAATAAAACCTACAAAGCAAAACTTATAGGAACCGATTCTAAAATGGATATTGCCTTGCTAAAAGCCGAAACTACAGACAAATTGCCCTACACGGTTTTCGGAAATTCAGATAATTTAAAAGTAGGGGAGTGGGTTTTGGCAGTTGGTAATCCGTATAATTTAACTTCAACGGTTACCGCTGGTATTGTTTCGGCAAAATCTAGAAGTGTGGATCAAAATTCAATACAATCGTTCATTCAAACCGATGCAGCTGTAAATCCAGGAAATAGTGGAGGTGCTTTAGTAAATACACGAGGTGAATTGATGGGGATAAATACTATGATTTCTTCAAATACCGGGAGTTATGTAGGGTATTCGTTTGCAATACCAAGTAATATAGCTAAAAAAATAATTGAAGATTTAATGCAATTTGGAAGTATCCAACGTGGAGTTTTAGGCATTTCAGGGACCGATTTAAACACTATGGTTTCAGAAAAATTAAAAATAAATGAAACTCAAGGCTTTTATATAAGCAAAGTAACCAAAGGAACAGGGGCTGCAAAAGCAGGCTTATTGGAGGGGGATGTTATTATAAAATTAGACGAAATAGTAATAAAAAATTATGCTGATTTAAGCTCTTATATCAATTCAAAACGCCCTAATGATGTAGTGAAAGTAAATTATTTACGAAATGGAAAAGAAAAAATTGTAGATGTTACCTTAACTAAAAAAGAAATGGTAAATGTAGAGTTCAATGGCTTAGAATTAGAAGACATTGATGCAACTGACAAAAAGAAATTCAGAATAAATTATGGAGTAAAAATAGCCAATGTAACAGCCGATAATTTGATGCCTTATAGTAACGATTTAAAAGGAAGCATTATTTTAAGTATTGATGGTCAGAAAGTTAGAGATATGGAAACCGCTTCAAAAATTTTAGGGACAAAATCAGAAAATGAACGGGCTCAATACGAAATTATTATGACCAACGGAAAAATTGTTCGTATAATACTTTAGAAAACTTTAAAAAAATGTATTAGTTAGAATTTAATTGATTATTATGTTTCTTAGAAAACCTTTATCTAAAAATGATGAAGGTTTTTTTGTATTTTTGAAAAATAAAATTTAATAAATGAAAATATTATTTGATAATCAGGCATTTTTAATGCAAAAATTTGGAGGAATTTCTCGGTATTATTCTGAAATTTATAAAAATCTATCAAAAAACAGTCAAATTTCTATAAGTTTACCATTAGTTTTCACTGAAAATGAATATATTAAAAATGAAATTCAACAAAAACTTTCAAAAAAAATTTCAATCGCTAATTTTTTATTAAAAAATAATATTTTTAAGCGAAAAGTTAAACGATATTTGCGAAAAATCAATCGTAAACAGATGATTAATGCACTTAAAAAACATGACTTTGATGTGTTTATACCAACCTATTACGACCCTTATTTTTTAGAGCATATTCAAAATAAACCTTTTGTTTTAACGGTTTATGATATGATTCATGAAATATATCCACAATATTTTGAGCCCGATGATAAAACTTCAGCCTATAAAAAAATATTGATACCCAAAGCACATAAAATAATTGCAGTTTCAGAAAATACTAAAAAAGATATTTTGCATTTTTTTCCTGCTATAAATCCTTCAAAAATAGAGGTTGTTTATCATGGTTTTTCTCAAAATACACATTCAAAATTAAAAAATAAATTGCCCGAACGATATGTTTTATATATGGGCGCTCGGCCTGCTTATAAAAATTTTGAATTCTTTTTAAAAGCATTTTCAAAGTTGTCAAAAGAAGATAATGAATTGAAAATTGTAGCAGCAGGAGGAGAAAAATTAAGCATAAATGATATAAAAATTATTGAAAAATATAATTTAAAAGAAAAAATAATTCATTATAGATTTGACGAAAACGAATTAGATGCTTTGTATCAAAATGCTCAATGTTTTGTGTTTCCGTCTGAATATGAAGGTTTTGGAATTCCGGTTTTAGAAGCTATGGCAAATAGTTGCCCTATTGTTTTGCCCTATCAAAGTAGTTTTCCGGAAGTGGCTGGTGATGCAGGTGTTTTTTTTGAAACTAATAATTTAGAAGATTTAATTGAAAAACTAAAAAAAGTGCTTTATGAACCAAATTTTAAAAATAATTTTATTGAAAAAGGAAAAATGCAAGCAGCTAAATTTACATGGGAAACAGCAGCAAGCCAATGTTTAGAAGTTTATAAAAAAGCAAAATAAAATATATGAATACCAATTATAATGTAAAAAATCCGATACTTTTTTTGATTTTTAATAGACCTGATACAACTGAAAAAGTTTTTAAAAAAATAAAATTAGCAAAACCTTCAAAGCTTTATTTAGCAGCTGATGGACCAAGAAAAAACAAAGAAAATGAAGCGGAATTATGTGCTAAAACTCGTGAAATTGTTTCAGTAATTGATTGGAAATGCGAAGTTAAAACACTTTTTAGAACCGAAAATTTAGGCTGTAAATATGCCGTTTCATCTGCAATAAATTGGTTTTTTGAAAACGAAAATCAAGGAATTATTTTAGAAGATGATTGTTTGCCTCATCAAGATTTTTTTAGATTTTGTGATGAAATGCTTCATTATTATAAAGATGATAAAAGAATACGACACATTGGAGGAAGTAATTTTCAGATGGGTAATAAGAGGGGAGAGGCAAGTTATTATTTTTCAAAATTATCACATGTGTGGGGCTGGGCAACCTGGAAACGTGCTTGGAATGACTATGATGTAGAACTTAAAAACTATAAAAATAACAATGCCGAAACGCTTTTTAAAAATGTTTTTAACGATTTTCATTTAGAAAAAGATTGGAATTTAATATTTAATCAACTTATTGAAAATAAAATAGATACATGGGATTATCAATGGTCTATTACCAATTTTTTTAGCAACGGAGTTTCTGTAATACCTACGGTAAATTTAATTTCAAACATAGGTTTTAATGAAAATGCCACCCATACCACCACAAGTAATGCACACGCAAATTTAGAAGTGTTTCCGCTTGATGCTGAAATTACGCACCCTATTACATTTGAAATAAATACAGCAGCAGATTATTTTACCCTTTCATCTGAACACAATTTGGTAGAACGTAAAAAAATATCGTTTTACAAACGATTAAAACGCTTTCTTTTTCCTAATAAATATAAAAATAGATAAATGAAACTATCCATTATAACCATCAATTATAACAATAATTCAGGATTAGAAAAAACCATTGAAAGCATTGTAAATCAAACATATAAAGATTTTGAATATATAATTATAGATGGTAACAGTTCCGATGATTCTGTTGAAAGTATTAAAAAGTCCGCATCAAAAATCAATTATTGGATTTCTGAACCTGATAAAGGCGTTTATAATGCAATGAACAAAGGTATCAAAGTTGCCAAAGGGAATTATGTAATTTTTATGAATAGTGGAGATGTTTTTTTTGATAAAAAAACTCTTGAAATTGCTGCAAATTATTTCGCATCTGAAAAAGATATTTATTATGGCAATGCCTTGTATTATAACGATAAAGGATATGAACGATTAGAAAATAACCCAGAAAATTTATCATTTTGGCACCTAAAAACCTTCGGAATAAACCATCAAGCAACGTTTTTTAAAAGAATACTTTTTGAAAAAATTGGCTTCTATAATGAGCAATTAAAAATATGTTCAGATTGGGAATTTTTATTAAAAGCACTCATAAAAAATCAGGCAAGTTATCAAAAAATACAAGCCACTATTTGTCGATATGATTTTTCTGGAATTTCTGCAAATCCAGCTAATCATACTCTTTATTTAGCCGAAAAAGATTCTATTTTAAAAAATACATTTTCAATACTTTATAGCGATTCTTTTTTATTAGATGAAATACATTCAAAACGTTTTAAACAAATTTTGCATATAAAAAAGCACCCAATTTCTTGGAAATTATTTAAACCTTTAATTTCAATTTTTATATTATTTTTACCCAAAAATAAAAAACTAAATGCCTAAACTCCTTCAATTAAAATCGTTTCACGAAACCAAAGGCTCGCTAACGGTTATCGAAAAAATAATTCCGTTTACCATCAAGCGTGTTTTTTATATTTATAATTTTAATTATGAAGAACGAGGCTATCATAGGCATAAAAAAACTATTCAAGCAGCAATATGTATCAAAGGAAGTTGTATAATTTCAAACGATAATAATAATATAAAAGAAGATTTTCTGCTTAATCATCCTGAAAAATGTTTGTTGTTATACCCTGAAGATTATCACTGGATGCACTCGTTTTCAAGTGATGCAATTTTATTAGTTTTAGCTTCAGAAGAATATGATGCAGACGATTATATACACGAACCGTATGGATGAACGATTGATGATTGTTTACTCCCGATTTATCGGGGAACGATTTAAGATTGATGAATTTAAAATTTAAAATCCAAAATTTAAAATAAAATATTGATACCCTACGAAAATCTACATAATTTAAACAAAGAATTTGAATCCCAATTTCAAGAAAAATTTAAACAATTTCTCGAAAAAGGATGGTATATTTTAGGCGAAGAAGTAGCCCTTTTCGAAGAAAATTTTGCAAAATATTGTGGCAGTAAATATTGTATAGGAGTTGCCAATGGTTTAGATGCTTTAGAATTAGGCTTACAAGTGTTTGATTTCCCGAAAGATACCGAAATTATAGTGCCTTCAAATACTTATATAGCAACTATTTTAGCTATTGTAAATCAGGGTTTTAAGCCTGTTTTAATAGAGCCAAATATTACAACATATAATATTGATGCATCAAAAATTGAAAAAAAAATAACCCAAAAAACCAAAGCCATTATGGTTGTTCATTTATACGGACAAGCAACCGAAATGGACAAAATAAACAAAATTGCAAAACAATATAACCTCGAAATTATAGAAGATTGTGCCCAAGCACACGGAGCAAAATTTCAAAATAAAATGGTAGGAACCTTTGGAAAAATAGGAGCTTATAGCTTTTATCCAACCAAAAATTTAGGAACTTTGGGAGATGCAGGTGCCATTATAACTTCTGATGAGGGAATTTATAAAAAAATAAAAGCCCTTCGGAACTATGGATCCGAAAAAAAATATCAAAATTTATACATCGGTAAAAACTCAAGATTAGATGAACTTCAAGCGGCATTTTTAAACATAAAATTACCTTTTTTAGAAAAAATTAATACCTATAAAATAGAATTAGCAACTTTATACGATAATTTTTTGACAAATAAAGTAATAAAACCTATTTTTGCAAGCAACAGTTCGCATGTGTATCATATTTATAATATCCGAACCGAAAAACGAGATGAGTTAAAAGATTATTTAAAAAAGAACGGTATAGAAACAGAAATTCATTATCCCATAGCCCCAAATAAGCAAAAAGGATATGAAAAATACTTCGAAAATCAACAATACCCAATTAGCGAAGAAATACATAATACAACTTTGAGTTTACCCATTTCATATTGCACAACAAAAGAAGAAATAAACCATATAATTAAAAAAATAAACACATTTTTTAAATAAAAATCAATGAAAACAGCCTTAATTACAGGAGTTACAGGACAAGACGGAGCCTATTTAGCCGAATTTTTATTAGCAAAAGGCTATAAAGTTCATGGAATAAAAAGAAGAAGTTCGTTGTTTAACACACAACGGATAGACCACATTTACGAAGACCCACACATTGATAATCAGAACTTTGTATTGCATTATGGAGATTTAAACGACTCTACAAACCTAATTAGAATAATACAAGAATGTCAGCCCGATGAAATTTATAACCTCGGAGCAATGAGCCACGTAAAAGTAAGTTTTGACACCCCAGAATACACAGCAAATGCAGACGGAATTGGCACACTTAGAATTTTAGAAGCAATAAGAATATTAGGATTAATAAAAAAAACTAAAATATATCAAGCCTCAACTTCAGAACTCTATGGACTGGTTCAAGAAGTTCCACAACGAGAAACAACACCTTTTTACCCTCGTTCACCCTATGCAGTAGCAAAATTATATGCCTATTGGATAACCGTAAACTACCGAGAAGCCTACAATATGTTTGCCTGCAACGGTATTTTATTTAACCACGAAAGCCCCCGAAGAGGCGAAACCTTTGTAACCCGAAAAATAACAAGAGCCGTAGCACAAATGGCACTCGGAATGCAACAAACACTTTTTATGGGAAACATTGATGCAAAAAGAGACTGGGGGCACGCAAAAGACTATGTAGAAGCCATGTGGCTTATCCTACAACAAGAAACCCCCGAAGATTTTGTAATTTCAACAGGCATCACAACCACCGTTCGAGATTTTATAAAAATGGCATTTGCCGAAGTAGGAGTAACACTACAATTTACAGGAGCCGGAATTGATGAAATAGCAACCATAACAGCAACTAATAACCCCAATTATCGCTTTAAAGTAGGGCAAATAGCCATGAAAATAGACCCAAATTATTTCCGACCAACAGAAGTTGAACTACTTATAGGAGATAATACAAAAGCAAAAGAAAAACTTGGCTGGCAACCAAAATACACCTTAGAGATGCTCGTAAAAGAAATGGTAGCTGCCGATGTAGCACTATTTGAAAAAGAATTAAAAAGTAGATAAAATAATTAAGGGCGTGACCCCGATGGCTAAAAACAAGTTTTTTGTAAAAAAAAACTTGTTTTTAGCCATCGGGGTCGGGCTATCCGCTAAATCTTTTTAATTTTTTAAAAAAAATAAAAAGGATACCGCTTCTATCCCTCACGCAAAAAAAAACATAAACATGAACCAAAATTCAAAAATATACATAGCCGGGCACCGAGGAATGGTAGGAAGTGCCATCTTAAAAAACCTACAAGACAAAGGATTTACAAACCTACTTTATAAAACCTCAACCGAATTAGACTTAACCAATCAACACGCTGTTCAAACATTTTTTGAAACCGAAAAACCCGAATATGTTTTTCTGGCAGCCGCAAAAGTAGGAGGAATTATAGCAAATAACACCTATAAAGCCGATTTTATCTACGAAAACCTGATGATTCAGAACAATGTTATCCATCAAAGTTATAAAAACGGAGTAAAAAAACTTATGTTTTTAGGCTCGTCATGCATCTATCCAAAATTAGCCCCCCAACCACTAAAAGAAGAATACCTACTCACAGGCTTATTAGAAGAAACAAACGATGCCTATGCACTTGCAAAAATTGCAGGAATTAAAATGTGTGATGCTTACAGAGACCAATATGGGTGCAATTTTATATCAGTAATGCCCACAAATTTATATGGTTTTAATGATAATTACGACCTCCAAAATTCACACGTTTTGCCAGCTTTGCTTCGCAAATTTCACGAAGCAAAGTTGAATAATTTACCAAGCGTTGAAGTTTGGGGAACAGGCACACCACTCCGAGAGTTTCTACATGCCACTGATATGGCAGATGCTTGTGTCTTTTTAATGCAAAACTTTAACAAAAAAGGTTTTTTAAACATAGGCTCAGAAGAAGAAATTTCAATAAAAGAATTAGCATTTTTAGTAAAACAAATTGTAGGGTTTACAGGCAAAATATCATTTGACATCACCAAACCAGACGGAACCCCAAGAAAACTAATGGACAGTTCAAAACTACATAGCTTGGGGTGGAAACATAAAATTTCATTAAAAGAAGGAATTGCTGAGGTTTATAAAACTAAATTTTTAAGTTAAAAATATTAAATTTAAGATGAAACTTTCGGTAATCACCATTAATTATAATGATAAAAAAGGTTTAGAAAAAACCATACAAAGCGTAGTTAATCAAACAAATAAAAACTTTGAGTTTATTATTATTGATGGAGAAAGCAAAGACGGAAGTATAGAAATTATTGAAAATTATAAAGACAAAATATCGTGTTGGATTTCCGAAAAAGATACAGGCGTTTTTAATGCGATGAACAAAGGGATTAAAGTTGCTAATGGTGAATTTTTAATTTTTATGAATAGCGGTGATGCTTTTTCTAACCAAGAAGTTTTACAAGAAATTTTACCTTTACTAAATTCTGAAATTGATATTTATTACGGAAATAATTATAAAGTTTCCCCCACAAATAAACGACTAAAAACATACCCAGACGAGTTGTCGTTTTCTTTTTTTTATTCAAGCTCAATCAATCATCAATCAAGTTTTATAAAACGACAGCTTTTTTTTGATAGTTTTTTTTATAACGAAAATTATAAAATTGCGGCCGATTGGGAATTTTTTGTCTATAATATTTGTTATCGAAATGTTTCGTATAAATATTTAAATAAAACTATAGCCGAATATGATTTTACAGGAATATCATCTCAAGAAAAATATTCAAAATTATTTGAAACCGAAAAACAACAAACAATGGAACGTTTTTTCCCTACCTTTGTAAACGATTATAGTTCGATTGCTGAACTTAATTCAAAACGATTTCAACAATTTTTACATATAAAAAACTATAAATGGGCTTTTAAAATATTAAAATTTATTCAAACGTTTTTATTAGTATTTTTACCCAAATTAAAGAAATAAGTTAATGAAAAAAATTCACATTGGTTTTTTACTTTCATATGATTATGAAAAGTTAAAACTTTCAATTCCACCTGTTTATAAGTTTGCCGATAAAATATTTATTGCCGAAGATATAAATAAAAAAACATGGAGCGGTAATACATTTAATGTTGATAAATCGTTTTATGAGTGGATAGAAACTTTTGATACTGATAAAAAAATTGTTTTTTATAGAGATAATTTTTATGTGCCAGAACTCACAGGTATTCAAATGGATACACGTGAACGTTTTATGCTCTCTCAACAAATGGGCATTGGTAATTGGCTTGTTCAAATAGATTCTGATGAGTATTTTATAGACTTTGAAAATTTTGTTAAAAAACTAAAAAAATATAATTATTTATTAGATAATCCTATTGAAAACAGAGTTCAAATAGCTGGTTTTCATATAGATATATACAAATATTTAGAAGACGGTTTACTTTATGTAAAAAACACTTCAAAATTTTTAGTAGCCACTAATTATCCAAATTATAAATATGCAAGGCAAACCAAAGAACGAATTATATATGTAAATAGTTTTACGCTTCACGAATCATTGGCACGTTCAGAGGAAGATTTAACATATAAAATTAATAATTGGAGCCATCGAGAGGATATAAATCCTGAATTTTTAACCAAATGGAAACGAGCAAACAAAGATAATTTCAATGAAATTGAAGACGTTTTTTATATGAATCCTACTTCTAATTGGAAAAAATTAGGATACATTCCTACAAAAGACATCAACGAAATGAAAAAGTATTTTGATAAAGATACTGATTTAAAAATTTCAAATTTATATCTGTTTTTTAAAAATTTTGGACAATGGTTTAAGCATAAAGGCTTGTTTTTTAAAAAAACTAACCACAATTTTGAATATTACATAAGGGAAAAAAATTGAGTTTCTAATGAAAATTTGTTATTTTTAAGAAGTAGAAGGCAAAATTTAAAAAGAACCGCAGGCGTAGCCGTAGCAACGATGAGGACGGTTTTTAAATTTTAACAAACTAATTTTTAAATTGAAAATGCTTGGCAATTCGCCTAAAAGCTCAGGGTCATCAAACACCAATGAAGATTTTTAAAATGTGAATTAAATAAAAACCTATACATGAAAAAAATAGCTGGGATTATCCTTGTTTTAGGACTTTTAGGAGGCATATTTATATATATAATTGCCTTTAAAGAGAATACAAAATTTAGTAAAAACGAAGTGTATGTTTATGTGCCATCCAATAGCCGTTATGCCGATGTCCAGCGGATTTTAGATACCTTAATAAAAGATGTTTCGAGTGTTGATAAAATTGCAAAACTTAGAAAATACGATACCCATGTAAAAGCAGGTCGGTTTTTATTAAAAAAAGGAATGGGGAGTTTTCAAATAATTACGGCTATGCGGCAAAATTTACCTGTAAAAATTACATTTAACAATCAAGAAAGGATAGATTTGGTTTTGCAACGAATTGACAATCAAATAGAACCAACGCTTTTAGAACTGCAAAATATATTTAAAGACACTGTTTTTTTGCAAAAAGAAGGCTTTACAGACGAAACGATTTTAGCCCTTTTTATACCCAATACCTACGAGTTTTATTGGAATACTTCTGCCGAAGTGTTAAGAGATAAATTACTATCCGAATATCATAAATTTTGGAACGAACTACGGATTGAACAGGCTAAAAAACAAAATTTAACGCCTATTCAAGCCATGATTTTAGCCTCTATTGTGCATAAAGAATCAGTAAAAGCAGACGAGCGCCCCATCATTGCTGGGGTATATTTGAATAGATTAGCCATCGAAATGCCTTTGCAAGCCGACCCAACTATTATTTTTGCAGTGAAAAAAGATAGTAATAATTTCGACCAAGTGATTAAACGGGTAACAGGGCAATATTTGTATATCAATTCGCCCTATAATACCTATAAAAATACAGGTTTACCTCCAGGACTAATTGCTATGCCCGATATTTCGGCAATTGAAGCGGTTTTAAACCCTAAAAAACATGAGTATATTTATTTTTGTGCAAACCCCGATAAACCTGGTTATCATAGCTTTGCGACTTCGTATGAAGAGCATCAACTCAATGCTAAAAAATATGCCGAATGGGTAAATAAATTAGGGCTTTAATTGCCGAGAATTTCTAAAAATTATTTTTAAATTTTGCCTTCTACTTCTTAAAAATCATAAATTTTAATTTGAAAACCAATTTTTAAAAGTCTTCTTAAATTATAATTTACAACTTCAAAAACCGTTAATCTTTGGTTAAAGAATATATCAAAAAAAAAATTGATGTATCTTTGCCAAAATAATTTTGGTTGTTATTTGTAGTTGATGGGCTTTATACTTCTATTTTGATGAAAAATTTATATCTATTTTTAATGGTTTTTGGGTTGTTTACTTTGGGTTATGCCCAGGTGGACAGCAAGGGCAAGTTTGCCCCGTTAAAATTAGACAATCCGAATACAAGTAGTTCGCAAAATTTTTCGAATAGAAATAGCAGTATTCAATTTAAAAGTATGTTTGACAAAGATGATAGTTATCTAAAAAAATATTCCATCTTAAACAAAAAAAAAGAAGAAACTAAAAATTTAATGACTCCCGAGGTGTATAAAAATCCTGGAGATATTGTAAGAGACAATCTTAACAACAAAGATAAACCTATCAAAGAAGAATATAAAACCGATGTATATTTTGGCGAATTTAAAGTGGATACCAAATATGTAAAAATTATTTGTTACGACCACGAATATCCCGATGGAGATTTGGTTATGATTCTTCAGAATGATTTTGTGGTGGTTCCTCAAGTTTTTTTAGAAGCCAATTCAAAAGAATACTACGTTTCGATGGTTGAAGGTTTTAACAAAGTAGAGTTTGTAGCCTTAAATCAAGGAGAATCTGGCCCAAATACTGCTGCTTTTAGTGTTTTTGATGACCAAGGGCGTCTGATTATTTCAAACAAATGGAACTTATTAACAGGTAACAAAGCTAAATTAGTTTTTGTAAAAGGGAAGAAATAAAAAAAACCTTGCCTCTCGTAAAATTATACAAGAAACGAGGTTTTAAAAATTTTAAGACAAAATTAAATAAAAATAATTTGAGTATTTTCTCCAGCTGCTCGTTGATAAAAATCGCCTACGGTTAAAATTCCGTCTAATTCATCAATTAAATCTTCGTTTTTTAGGTTAAACATTTCAATGGCTAATTTACATGCCCAAAGTTTAACCCCTGAAGCTGATAAAATTTCGATAAACTCATCAATAGGAGGAATGTCTAATTTTTCAATTTTTGATTTCATCATTTTAGTAGCCAATGCTTCCATACCTGGTAAACTGCCTAAGATTGTTGGCATGTGCATAGCAGGATTGCCTACGGTTGCTATGTGTAAATCGTTTAATTTCTTTTTTTGAATTGCTTCTAAACCAAAAAAGGTAAAGAAAATTTCAGATTCGATGCCTTCCATTCGGGCGCCATTTGCTAATATAAATCCAGCATAAACATTTTCTAAAGTAGCTTTAGACATAATTACAAGGACTTTTTTTACGGGGTTTTTTACAGTTTCCATATGATATTTTTTAAATACAACTTTTTGGTTTTGGTATTCCGGCCATTCGGCTCGAAATTTTTAGAGGCCCTTTTGGAAATAGTTCATATAATTCTTTGATGTCCACAACTCCACTTTTACCTACACTTCTTATTGAAAGGGCTACATCTTTTTTAAATTGTTCTTGTAAATAAGCCAATACATCGTAGTGTCTAGGGGTAATGTCAATACCTTCTTCTTTGCCAATTTCGGCTGCAATTTCGGCTGTCCAATCAGATAAATTTGTTAAATAGCCTTCGTGATCAACGGTAATATTCTTACCTGCATACATTTTTTCCATAGTGTTTTTTTTAAATTGTTGATGGTTAATTTTTAATTGTTATTTGAATATTATATTATTATTTTATTTCTTTACCTGATAGGCTCATTTTTGGGGTAATAAAAGGTAATTTTCGGGCTGGTAGTAGCATATTCCAATAAATCCAACGAAAAGCTAATTTTCCCCAATGATTAAAGCGTGATTCTGTTAGTAAATTTAAAGGTCCTATTCCTGCAAATGGAAATTTTCCTTTTACAGGTTCTTGCTCATAATTAAAATCTATTAAAAGAGCTTTTCCAAAACCTGTTTCAATAAAGCAATTTGCATGACCGTCAAAATCTGGTTTTAAAGATTTTCCTTCTATATAATTTAAAATATTTTCTGTTAAAATTTCCGCTTGAAAATGTGCTACAGAACCCGCTTTTGATGCAGGCACATCAGTTGCATCACCTATAACAAAAATATTATCTTTAATTTTTGATTGTAATGTGTGCTTATCTGTGGGCACAAAATTTAGTTCGTTTCCAAATCCTGAACGAGCCATTGCTTCATCACCCATATTGGTTGGCACGGTTACAAGTATATCAAAATCAACTACTTCGCCTCCATAATCAAACATTTTCCCGTTTTCTCCTTCTACGTGTTCTACTGCAAAATCGGGCACTATTTTTATGTTTTTTTCTTTTAATAAATATGCCAAAGCATTTGAACATTTTTCTTTGGTAAACGCCCCTGATAGTGGGGTAACATAAGTAATTTCAACTTTGTCTCGCATTCCTTTTTTTGTAAAATATGAATCCGCTAAAAAAGCAAATTCTAAAGGAGCTACGGGGCATTTGATAGGCATCTCGGTAATGTGAACTACTAATTTCCCGCCTTTCCAGTCTTTTAATTTGTCTTTCAAAGCCATTGAACCTTCAAAAGTGTAAAAATCAAAGATATTTTTATACCAATAATCGCCTAAAAGCCCTTCTGTTTCTTGAGGTGCCGTTTTAGAACCTGTAGCAATTATCAACAAATCATAGTTTAATTTTTTACCACTTTCTAATAAAACGGTATCTGTATCTTTATCAACTTTGTTAATTTTTTCTCTTACTAATTTTGCGCCTTTTGGGATAAAATCATCTTGTGCTTTATGAACATCTTCTGGTTTGTAAGTTCCGAAAGGTAAAAACAAAAAACCAGGCTGATAGTAGTGTGTTTTGTATTGATCAACAATGGTTATTTCCCATTCTTTTTTGTTTAATTTCTTGGTAAGGTGGTTAACCATCATGGTTCCTGCCGTTCCTGCACCTAATATCACTAATTTTTTCATGTGTAATAATAATTTGTTTATTTCGGTGTAAAGGTAGTTCTATTGAAATATTTAAATACTGATTTTTATCATTCTTAGATTAATTATATTTATTATATTACTGATAAATAATCGCTTATATGTAGTTTTTGTTACAGAATAACTTTGCCTTAGTAAGACAACTTAAATTCCATTAGTAAGTGCAATTATTAGCTTTTACTTTTCTATTTTTGTAGATATATTTTTAGAAAAATGATTAAAAACAATCGGTTATTTTTGATTGAGTAGGTTTCTTAAAAATAAAATTTCGTCTTTTAAATTATTTATGTGTTCTTTATCTGCATTTATAATCGTATTTATAGTATCCGCATTATACGCATTTGCAGTTTTATTATTGTTTTGGCTACTCGCTTTTTGAGATTTTTCGTTAATAAGTTCATTAACCGAAGTTTTTAAAATATTTACAATTTGAATTAAACGATTGATGCCAATTCTATCATCATCTTTTTCTAAACGAGCATAACTCGGTTGCGTAATGCCTAACTAAGCAGTAATACTATCTTGAGAAAAACCTTTCTGCTCTCTAAGTTTACGAATGTTATTACCTATTTTATTCATTTTTTAAATAATTTTATTGCAAATATAATTAACAATATTTAAAATATAAATAATTTATAAAATTAAATTTAATTACTTTGTCATATCAAAAACATTAATTATTTTTGTAAGGATGATACAGCCATAAGTGCACGTATGCAAGTATTTCTTTTATTGAAATGGTAATGTTTTTTTGAATAAACAAATTATTTATTTAACCATTTTAATTTTTAAAAACTATGAAAAAATTATTTTTTGGTTTAATAGCCACCCTTTTGCTGAGTGTTAGTTCTTTTGCTAACGAAAATACAAGTTTACCTATTGTTCTATCAAGTTATGATTTAGCAAATGAAAAGAAACTTGAATTATTTGCAACTTCAACAGTTTCAAGTGAAGTAACTTACTCAAATTATGATGATGATTGTAAATGGTATTTTGTTACTAAAATTACAACAGTAACACATTTCATTTTAGACTTTCCAATTTGGGTGGAAATTCGTACAGAAACTACTTTAGAATGTAGGTAATTTAAAAAAATGTCAGACACCTATAAGTTTTTATACAGAATCTTATAGGTGTTTTTAATTAATAATTTAATAATTAAAATATGAAATCAATTTTAATATCTTTGTTATTCGTAACAATAAATAGTTGCGGTCAGGTTAAAGAAGGAAAAAAAATAGTTGAAGAGCCAACAAAAACCGAGTCAATAAAAATTAAAAAAAGTGATGATTCTCAAAATATTACTATGGGTAATAAAAACGAACTTCAAAAATCTAATTTAAAAATAACTTTTGAAGAGAGACTCAATATTCCTAAAGAAATGATTGAAAAAATGCCAACAGATATTCAATCAGAGTTTAAAAATTTAATAAATAACCCTATCATTTATTTTTACAAATACGATGGTAATATTAGTAATTATACGATTGATGATTCAAGTAAATACACAAAGTCGTCAAAGAACGATAGTAAAAAAAACAATTCTTTTTCTTTAGCTGAATTTTCTACCTACATGGATTATAAATCAAATTTATTAGTAATTAAATCAAGTGTTGTAAATAACTCATATTTAATTAATAAAAACATCATAGATTTCAAATGGAAAATTAGTTCTGAAAAGAAGAAAATTGGTAATTACTTATGTACAAAAGCATCTACAATTTATAAGGGTGAAAAAATAATAGCCTATTTTACAGATGAAATTCCTTTTAGCATTGGACCCTCAATATATTTAGGATTACCAGGGCTTATTGTATATTTAGAAGCACCTGATAGAACCTATACAGCAACTAAAATCGAGACTTTTGATAAAATAACAGTTGAAAAATTAACAGGAGGTAAAGTTGTTTCAGAAAAAGAATACTCTGATTTTGTTGAAAAAAATAAAGATAAACCAATTATTGAAGAAAAAATTGAAGAATATCACGAAAATTAATTGTTTATTCTTATTATTGTTAGCTAATTTTATTTATTCTCAAATTTCGTACAAAGGGAGTATTATTGATACTAATGATAATGTTTTACCAAAATCCCTTATTCAAATTTTTGACAAAGATACCATAAATATCCTCGCATATTCTTTTGCAAACAATGAGGGTAAATATATTATTAACTTTGAAAAAACAGATAAAGTAATTTTTAAAATTTCGGCTTACAATTATGAAAATTATTATAAAACTGTAATAATTGATGCTGAAAGCACGATTCTAAATTTTATTTTAAATAAAAAAGCAACAGAATTAAAAGAAGTTATTGTAATTGCCCATCAAAAAACTGCAAAAATAACGAAAGATAGTATTTCATATAATCTAAATACTATTAAAGATGGTACAGAAACTAATCTGGGCGATTTGATAAAAAAATTACCTGGATTAGAAATTTCTGCTGATGGGAAAGTAAAATTTCAAGGGATTTCAATTGATAAAATACTTATTGACGGCAATGAATTTTTTGGTAATAAACACCAAATAGCAACTGAAAATATCGAGTCAAATATGATAGAAGGCATTGATTTATTGTTAAAACACAACGATAATATCAATTTAAAAGAATTTGGTGAAAATTCAAAAATAGCTTTAAATATTAAACTAAATTCAAAGAGCAAAAATATAATTATTGGTAACATAGAAGGTAGCGGTGGTATTTCTAAAAAATATGCTTCGCACTTAAATACATTTAAGTTTTTAAATAATGGCAACATTTCATTTATTTCAGATTTTAATAACATAGGTGATATGCCTTTAACAGTTCCAGATTATTTTGATATAATTGGAGGTGCAGAAAATATATCAAGTCAAAGCAATGGATTAGCAAATGTAAATGAAATGATTCCTGATTATATTTATAATGAAGATAAAAAAAAAGAACGTAAAAATATATTTTCGGCTTTTAATCTTGTGTTCAAAGAAAGTAATTTCAAAATTAATTCCAATATTTTTTTTCACTACTAACCGACTAAATTTTTAATTTAAAGGGCTACTTTT